>CAZAZB010000195.1:0-7735 GCA_964489485.1 uncultured Pseudomonadales bacterium
TTGCCTGGGCAATGACATCATATGCGGGCCAGTGACTATAAGGGCTTTCGCCGGTCCGGGGGTCACCAAATCCACGGATTGCACCATAGACGAGTTTTGGATTAATCTCTGACAGAACTTCGTAGGAAAGTCCCAGACCTTCCATCACGCCCGTTCTAAAATTCTCAACGATTACATCGGCCTCTTTGACCAGCGCCTTGATGATTTCTTTGCCTTCGGTGGCTTTCAGGTCGATAACAATACTTTTCTTATTGTGATTAACGCTCTGGAAGTAGCCGCCGAATGGTTGTCGGTCTTCAATTTCCGGTGGGAAGGGCGCCATGGTTCGTGTGCCATCCCCGATGTCCAGGATCTCGACCTTGATCACCTCGGCACCCTGGTCTGCGAGTAACATGGTACAAAAGGGACCTGCAAGCGCGCGTGTCATGTCGATAACTTTTAAGCCAACCAACGCTCCCACCGGTTGGGTGTCGCCTTTAGATGGGTTAACCATCGAGTATTCCCTCTTTATTAAGGACTTTCATGTGTCGTTTGTATCACTTTTTTTAATCAGAACGCTGCGCTCACCCTCAAAAACAACCTCGTCTTTCTGGTTCACACCCCAATGACGAAATTTGACAATCCCGGAGCGTTCATTAACAGACGTTGTCTCTAGTACCTCGGTAAAGGCGTAGAGCGTATCTCCATGAAACACGGAAGCCTTGAGCCGGATCTGGTCCAGGGACAATTCCCGGATAGCATTTTCGGCGGTGTCCTGCGTGGTCAGACCGATAATCATGGCAATGGTGACGCCACCGAACTGCAAACGCCTGCCGAACGACTCTTTCATTGCGTCTTCGTTGAAATGCGCCTCAGCCGTGTTGAGTACCTGTAAAGTCACGCCGACATTATCGTTTTCGCACATGGTCTTGCCGCGAGCATGCTGGATCACCTGTCCAACCGTAAAATCATCAAAGTAGTTATTGTTGCCGGTAAGACTCATGCCCGGTCTCCCTGATCCGGAGGATTTCGGAACCGTACAAAATTGGTTCGTTTGAATTCGATGACTTTCTCATCTTTTTGGTTAAATCCGCAGGTAAGCCAGGTCACAATACCGGCGCTCCGGTTGCTCTTTGAAATTCTTTTTCGCAAAACTGTGCTTTGTGCAGTGATGGTATCGCCGACATGTACATCCTGAATAAATTCACACTCATCGACACCCAAAAACAACCCGCCTCCTTCAGAGAGGTCTTCTACCGATAATCCGAACGCGGTGTTAAAGACAAGAAGAGGATTTACAACCATCTTCTCGTGGCCCATCTCCCGGGCGTAAACTTTGTTAAAATAAAGCGGGTTGAATGACAGGGTTTGTGTTGAAAACCAGGTGTTGTCGCCATCGGTGATCGTCCTCCCCCAGTGATGGTTAAAGACCTGCCCTTCTTCGAAATCTTCGAACTTGTTTCCTTTTGCGGCCAGTTCAGCACGTTCCCGGAAGTCGGTTTTTGTCAATGGAGGGCTCCTCTGATGATGGCATGTTCGATGTTTTAAAGGTTGCGATTGAACATGGCAAATAGTCGCTCATAATGCCTCTCTGATGAGGCTTTGTGGTATTTCTCTCCCCGGAGGGGAAACACAAAACCATGCTCGGTTCCGGGATACCACTCAATGCGGCAGTTAGCGCCACTGGTTTTAACATGCTTTTCCAGCTGTTCGATCATCTCCGTCGGTGCCCATTCATCTGTTTCAGCACAACCGATGTACATTTCGCCGCGAATTTTGTCGAGATCCAGATGAGGCGAGTCTTTTGTATCCACGCAGAGTCGAACGCCATGGAAAGAAGCGGAGGCTTTGACTCTATCAGCGAGCTGGGCAGCGACAGCGAAGGCGAAAGGACCACTCATGCAATAACCCGTGCAGCCAACAGGTCCGTCACCGGCAGCCTCTTCGGTGCCAGCAAAGTCGAGTAGAGACTGACAATCTTCTACTACCATCCGGTTGGTCAGGCTGTTCATGTGTTCAAACATCTGCTCACGACTTTCAGGCGTTCCATCCGTCTCAAATTCTCTGGTGCGCCGGTAGTAGAGATTCGGCAGCATGACATAGTAGCCCGCGGTCGCAATTCGCCTCGCCATATCGTGGAGTTCTTCACGCATGCCGGGCGCATCCATCAGGAACAGTACGACCGGATAGGGTCCTTCTTCTTCCGGATGGGTTACGAATGTGTTGACGATTCCATCTTTGGTTTGAATATCGATTTCTCTGTCTATCATGGTGATTGCGCTGCTCTTGATTTAGCCGGATTCTTTTATTACGCCTGTCCCTTCCCGTTCAGTCAAGTGCTCTGTCTCGTCAAGGTCTCTGCCCAGTCAAGTACCCGGTCAAAGGCGTTTCACATTCCCGGCTGTTTTGATATCTGTGAAAGTCGCAGTGATTTGGCGTAGCATTGCCATTCTTTTTCGAATAAACACAGAGAGCAGGATATGACCGAGCGCGTAACTGTCAGTGGATTGCAAATCGCCACTGTATTACATGACCTCATTGAGCAGGAAATTGCACCGGGAACGGGCATCCAACCGGAACACTTTTGGTCTGAAATGGCAGCCATTCTTGAAGAGATGGTGCCCAGGAACAAGGCACTACTGGCTAAAAGGGATCGTTTTCAATCAAAGATAGATCATTGGCACCATGAGAGGGCAGGTCAGAAACATGACCCGGAAGCTTATCTTGCCTTCATTCGGGAGATTGGCTATCTGTTACCTGAAGGCGAAGACTTTAAAATTGAAACTCAAAATGTCGATGACGAAGTAGCAAAGTTAGCGGGCCCTCAACTGGTCGTTCCAATAATGAATGCCCGATTTGCCTTAAATGCCGCGAATGCCAGATGGGGAAGCCTCTATGATGCGCTCTATGGTACGGATGTTATTGCCGAGACTGACGGTGCCGAAAAAGCCGGAGCCTATAATCCGATCCGTGGTGATAGAGTGATTGATTATGCTGCAGATTTTTTAAACGAATCAGCGCCTCTCTCTAGCGGAACCCACCAGGATGTTATTCGTTACAGCATCGATTCAGGTGTGCTGAGCATAGCGCTGACGTCAGATGAATCAACGACCCTGGCCGATCCTTCCCAGTTCATTGGTTATAGAGGTGCTGAATCAGATCCCACTTGTATCCTGTTGAAGCACAATGGACTGCATTTTGAAATTCAGATAGACCGCGAAGATCCGGTCGCTAAAAACCACAAGGCGGGGGTCAAAGATGTACTCATGGAATCCGCGCTAACAACCATTCAGGATTGCGAGGACTCTATTGCGGCAGTTGATGCCGATGATAAAACCCTTGTTTATCGCAACTGGTTGGGTTTGTGTCGTGGTGATCTCATCGAAGAATTCCAGAAGGGCGACAGGACAGTTCGGCGCCAAATGAATGTCGATCGTGAATACATAGGTGCAGACGGCAGGTCTATTAGCCTACATGGTCGTAGCTTGTTATTGATTAGAAATGTCGGACACCTGATGACCAATGACGCGGTGCTGCTCCCGGATGGCAGTGAGATACCAGAAGGAATCCTCGATGGGCTGGTCACCAGCTTCGCCGCCGTGCATGACTTGAAAGGACTCGGCACCCTAAGGAATACCAGAAAGGGAAGTGTCTATATCGTTAAACCCAAGATGCATGGTCCCGAAGAAGTGCAGTTTACCGTAGATCTTTTTGCGCGAATCGAAAAAGCGCTGGGTCTAACTGAGAACACTTTGAAAATAGGCATTATGGATGAGGAGCGCAGAACCACAATCAATCTTAAGGAATGTATCAGGGCTGCGCAAGAACGCGTGATATTTATCAACACAGGGTTTCTCGATCGGACGGGAGACGAGATTCATACCAGCATGGAAGTGGGTCCAATGGTCAAAAAGACAGAAATGAAACAACAACCCTGGATTGCGGCCTACGAAGACTGGAATGTTGATACCGGACTCAGCGCTGGTCTCGCTGGTCGGGCCCAGATAGGTAAAGGTATGTGGGCCATGCCGGATGAGATGGCGCAAATGATGGAGGTAAAAATTGGACATCCGGAATCTGGTGCAAACACAGCCTGGGTACCGTCACCCACGGCGGCGACCTTGCATGCGATTCACTATCATCAGGTGAATGTGATGAGCAGGCAACAGGCGTTGATGACCCGGCAAAAAGCGGCGCTTAACGATCTTTTGCGTATACCCGTCCTTCAGGGCGAGAATCTTTCCCATGATGAAGTTCAAGCGGAACTTGAAAACAATGCCCAGGGAATTTTGGGATACGTTGTTCGCTGGATCGATCAGGGTGTGGGTTGCTCCAAGGTCCCGGATATTAACAATGTCGGATTGATGGAAGACAGGGCGACCTTGCGGATTTCTTCTCAACATATTGCAAACTGGCTCTACCATGGCATTTGTAGCGAAGAGCAAGTTGTCGAAACGTTGAAAAAAATGGCTGCGATTGTTGATAAGCAGAATAGTGGCGAGACGGGATACCGAAATATGGCCCCGGATTTTGATGCCAGTATTGCTTTCCAGGCAGCCTGTGATCTGGTTCTAAAAGGTCGTGAACAACCCAATGGGTATACTGAGCCAGTTCTGCATGCGAGAAGAAAGGAAGCCAAAGCCTCGAATGGCTAAGTCTGTAACCCTATGACTGGTGAAAAAAAACAACGAATACTGATCGTCGAGGACGAAGCGCTGGTCGCCATGGAGCTGAAAAGTCGCTTGACCCAGATGGGATGGGAAGTGGCCGGGATCGCCTTTGGCATCGAGGCAATAGAAATTGCCAGGGAAACGCGACCGGATCTGCTTCTGACCGATATACACCTTAAAGATGGTGCCGATGGTATCGAAGTTGCGCAGAAAATCTGTGAAGAAATGGATATCCCGGTCGTCTTCCTGACAGCCTATTCAGATAACGAAACCGTCTCAAAAGCCAAGTCGGTCACGCCTTTCGGCTACATTATTAAGCCAGTGGAGAATCGAGAATTACAGATCACCATCGATATGGCGCTCTACAAGTTCAAGATCGACAAGGAGTTAAAAGAGACGCAGCAGCTCCTGCAAACAGCATTGACGTGTATTGGTAGCGCTCTGGTCTTTGTTGACCAGGTGGGTGATGTATCGGATCTTAATACAGATGCACGGAAGCTATTGGGCGTCGAATACGTTGCCGGTCAGAGCTGGACCGACCTATTGGGTCAGCAATCTGGTTCTTCCATCATCAAGATGGTGAATTCGGCATTATCTGAAAAAGGCATCGTTCGCATGCCGCCCTTTGTGGTTCAGGTGGCGGATAACAATCTGAAATTGGTCGATGGCATATTCGGTCCGATGGATAGCGGCGGCGTTTTGATGCTGCGGGAACTTGCCGAGATCAATGATTCGCTGGAGCAGCTGGCGGAGCCGGGACAGATGCTTGCCAATCTGGGACCCGAGGTTTTATCCCCGACGGAATCTTCACTCTGCCAGATACTGATTTCACCCGACATTGTGGCGGGTGATGAGGCAGAAAAAATTGTTGATCGCTTGTCCCGACAGTTCGATCACTATGTCAGGGCAACGGATCTGGTCAGTATATTTGGTGGGTCCTTGCTGTCGGTCAGTATGCCCTATACCTCGGTGGTCGAGGGTGAGCAGATTGCCAATGCGCTGTTAAGAGAAATAAGTTCGGATCTTAGAATTGGCGAGAAGCTGAGTTTCAGCATTGGACTTGCCTATAGCGTCGCCGGTGACACACAGCCGATTGAACTCTTTCGAAGAGCAAAGTTGGCGTTGGAAAATGCCCAGAGGCAGGGTGGCGGGATCGTCTCTATCTGGACAGAAGGATTCGAGGTATCAACGGACAAACGAAACAACGAAATTCAAATTGAGCGGGAGTATCAGAACCTGGTTTTGGTTTGGAATGTGATGAGTGTCCTGTCTCGCGCATCTGATATGGATTCTCTTGCACTTGGTTTTTGCGAACACCTTTTTAAGTTTTTCAAGTTGGAGCGAATCGCACTTCTGGAGAGACAGAATCAGGCGCTTCGTGCGGTGACGGGTTTTTGCCAGGGAAATGGGGAAGTCCTCTCAGTTTCTGACCTGGGATTGAATGCCCAGGAGTTTCGACTGCTTGATGGTTTGTTCAACGCCAGGGAGGGCGAAGTCACCGAATCCGGGTTTTGTCTCTTCAGTCTCGGTGCAGACAAAGTTCTCATGCTGGATTTTAGCGGCAATGAAGAAAGCTTCTCCATTAGTTTTCTGCGTACTCTGGTCGACTATTTCTCAACGGGACTCATTCGATTCAACCCACCGCAGGTAAGTGAAGCAGATGTTGAACTGGATATCGATGACCGGATGATCTACGAGTCACCCCAGGTGAAGTCGATCATTGAGAGCGCGCGTCTCGTCGCGCCAACAGACGCGACTGTTTTGATTGTGGGTGATTCCGGAACGGGCAAAGAGATGCTAGCGAGGTTTGTTCATGAGGCTAGCCCGCGAAGCCAGAGACCTTTTGTTATTGTTGATTGTGGCGCGGTCGTCGGTAGTTTGATTGAAAGCGAACTGTTCGGACATGTCCGTGGTGCCTTCACAGGTGCCGATAAGAATTTCTCGGGCCGCTTGAAAGAAGCAGATGGCGGTACAGTGCTACTCGATGAAGTCGGAGAACTGCCGATTGATGTACAGGTGAAACTACTCCGCTTCGTGCAGGACCGTGAAATTGCCGCCGTTGGATCCAGTCAATATGAAACAGTGGATACTCGTGTCATTGCTGCGACGAACAGGGATTTAAGACAGATGGTAGATGCGGGGACTTTTCGGGAAGATTTGTATTACCGGCTTAATGTGTTCGCCATCACCACACCAAGGCTCAACCAGCGACCTGATGACATTATGCCATTGGCAAGGCATTATCTCAGCGTATATGCGCAGCGATACAACAAGAGCGGACTTGGTTTTAGTTCAGAAGCGGAGCAGGCGATGCTTCAACACCGCTGGCCGGGTAATATCCGAGAACTGACAAATGTCATTAATCGTGCGGTGATTCTTTGTAAGGATTCTCGCGTCAATCCGATACATCTTGGGCTCTTTTCGAGAACTGAACCCGTGGCGCCAGAAGAACACGATATTGAGACGACGGAACAGTTTTCTTTACGTGATGGGCTAAAGATCATGGTGGATAGAGCGCTTCAGACCAATTCAAATCTTCAGGCGATTGGACAGTGGCTAGAAGATGATCTGATTCTTGCCTGTTTGGCAAGACATGGTGAAGTCCTCAACAGGGCTGCTATCACCCTCGGGATTCCAGAATCGACAATGCGTCGGCGAGTGATCCGATTAAAGGATCTCCATGGCGAAGGCCTACCCATCCGGCCGGACGGTTGGATCAATGTGAGTGAGTTACTCGATGAGTTAACTGACATTTGTAAGGAACGTGGAACACCACTGCTTGATATGGTTTCACAGTCCCTCGTCCGTGAAATAGAAGGGCGGAATATCTCCAGGCAAGACGCCGCAAAACTGATGGGCGTATCAGTACCGACTTATCGCCGCCTGGTTAACCAGGGACCCTCTCATTAAGGGCGCGTTTTTGCCAAGACAAAGCAGCGACTCGAAGGGGAAATAACGCGCTTCCACCCATAGCTGATCTTTCCAGGTGAGTTTCAAAGCACCGATTCAATGCTCTGGTTTGTCGTACATTTGTCGCTCCTGTTTGCCATCTCTTTGTCGCTAGCATTTTCCCTCTCCCAGAAAAT
>CAZAZB010000196.1:0-7655 GCA_964489485.1 uncultured Pseudomonadales bacterium
TAGCGTTGCACCATTGCCATCAAGGATACGCCCTGTGCCACCAACAGCATTGACCGTTACAGTACCCGTCCCCGCATTCAAGTGGCCGAGCAGAATATCATCCACAGCATCAATAAAGATGTTTCCATTTGTACCAGTAACATCAGCGTTAACCGCGACAGTGGCAGTTACATCTATTGCACCTCCGGATGCCGCTTCACCCACATCACCACCGGTCGATGTCAAGGTTACGGTTGAACCTGTCACGTCTGCAGATGCATCTTCAGCAGCGACAATTATGCTGCCAAGTGTGTTGGCATCGATCGTAACCGCACCGGTCGAGGTTACATTTTCTGTCAGCGTAATGGTGCTGTCGGCGCTGAGTGATATATCACCAGCTGAATTTGAAACACCGGAGGTTGCATCAACTGTCGCTATGTTAAGTACGCCGGTGTTTGCCAGATTGATGGTCCCACCTGCACCAGCCGCCAGATTGTCTATATCTGTTTCAATCGCTGCGGCTGAGCCAATACCCGCGCCAGCCGTCAATTCTGCAGATGTCGCCGAGATATCAACTGCAACATCCCCACCGGTTGCCTCTTCTATCGATCCTGTCGCTGCAATTTCAACTTGTGTGCCACTCACGCTGTCAACCTGTATGGTTGATCCGGTTATTGCGACATTACCTGTACCAGCGGTAACCGTATTCGCAACCGTAATCTGCGTACCTTCATGATCAAATACAATATTACCTGCGCCACTAACATCAGCATTAAATAGCACTGATCCGACATTACCGATACCATCTATGTTAATACCGGTAGCCGAATTTGCGTTAATAGAAGTTGTGGCTGCGATATCAAGTACTGCCGTACTGCCAATACTACCGGTCGTGGCAGTCAGATTGATGACGCCACCGGTAATCTCTGTCGTCAGATTGTCTACGGTGGCATCAATATTTGCTGCAGATGTTAGTGTGACGGTATCTGTACCTGCATCGATTGCAGTCACATTAATTGAACCAGCAGATGTCGTGATCGAAATATCCCCTGTACCGGCCGTTGTATCAGCACTGACAGCGAATGTCTTATTGTTTGTAACTGTGATAGGACCAGTCTGATTTACAGTGCCTGAGAAGGCATCTGTAGACATGTTGGTCAGAATGATCGATGTATCTGCTGATGCATTAATTGATGCTGCAGTGACAAGCCCCGTCGCCAACACACTACCGGAGTCAATATCAGTACGAACACCAGCCTGAAGATTCAGTGTGCCTGCGCCCAGATTGATGTCGAAAAAGACCTGGATGTCTTCCCCCGCCTGCAATGTCAGGTCATTACCCGAGCCTGAATTTATTGCGGCGAGAACAGTGATATCGCCTCCGCTAGGAGCAACCAATCCCTCAGCGCCAGTTTGTGTCGTCACAACAACATTACCGCCAACCAGGTTCGCTACCAGATCAGCAACATCTAAAGTAGACGTACCTGTACTCCCGTCAGACTGGAAGTTGTTGCTTACGGATGTTAATCCATTCGTAGCACCCGCACTGATCGTAATATCTGTCGGATCTATCAAAAATGTTCCACTAACCCCATTCCCGGCACTGGTATCCACGCGACCATTAATTTCTACATAATTCAGACCAGAGACTTCAACAAAACCGCCATTACCACTGGTGTTGCCGCCTTTGGCTTCCACCCGTGCGCCAGGTCTAAACAACGCATTGCCAACCGTAAAGGCAACAATTTCACCACCTTCACCATTTTCACCCGCATTTGCCGTCGTGAAACTGGTAGAACCTATCGAAATGACATCATCGGCCGTGAACGAAATCTGACCACCGTCACCCGTCAGGCCGCCATCAGCACGAACCTCACCAAACTGCCCTAACTGGTATCCATTTAATTCAACAGAGCCACCATCGCCATTTGCAGACGAGGCAACCAGGCTGCCTTCATTGATAACGGTCGCATTCGACGTGAGCACAATCTTGCCATCTCTTTCCGCTAGGCCGTTCGCCTGGATTAAACCTTCATTATTGACAACAGTCGCGACCAGGTCCCCGGCAGTTTGGCCTGACATATAAACCGTTCCACCATCTGCTTGAATAACACCTCTATTGGCGACCAACGAATCAACAACGCCGCCATCCACAGAGTAGGAAAGCAACCCGCCATCACCAAAATTCATGGTGACGTTTTCGCCGCTCAGCATGGCAACACTGCCAAGAGTTGCTCGAATAACGCCCGTATTTTGTACATCGCCACCCAACAGAACGACATAGCCGCCCTCCGCTGCTGTGATCGAACCTTCATTCAATACGACACCATCGCCGGTAGCGGTAAAATTCAAATTGCCATTCAGAAAGTCCTGATCTGCGATATCCATGGTGCCCGCCACCAGACCACCCACGCTCACCTGGGCGCCTGTGCCAAACACAACACCCTGTTCATTCAGAATAAATACTTGTCCGTTCGCAGAAAGTTGACCCAGTATAAGTGACGGACTACCGCCAATGACTCTGTTCAGGGCGACAGAATCGGCGCCGGGTTGAATGAAATTGACGGCTTCACCTGTGGCTATACCAAATTGCTGATAGTTCAGTACCACCTTATTCGTGGTCTGATTGACCTGCATTGTTGTCGCATTGGGGTTGGTGACTGTCGCACTACCGGCAACGACATCCGGGTTCGACGGAAGCGCGTAAGCATTCATCGCAGCACCCCCAAGAACAATGCCCGAGATAACGCTCGATATCGCACCGGCGAGAGGTTTCCTGGCAAATAATTGAGCTGACTTCATATCGTTTCTCTTCCGTGTGGCACCAGTCGTTTGCTGTAACGAATCATTGGTTGGTTGAGTTGTATTCATCGCTTTTCGTCCCTAATCCCTATTGAAAGTTGGCCTTGTTCACCAACTTTGTTCACCGCCCTTGCGAATAGCCTTCTAGTCTCTCTACTGGAACCACTTAATGGCCTGGAACAGGAACTGACCATTGCTGTCGTCAGTGATCCCTTTTCCAGTGGTTCTTTGTGCATAACTCGCGCCTATCTGGTAGTTGCCGACAATGCCGACAAACACACCAAGCCCAACACCTTGCAGATCAAAGTCGTCTTTTATACCGGTGAGCGTGTCCCTGGAATCGCCCACACCATAGTCATAAAAGCCGATCAGTTGCGTGTTGGTAATAATTGAATTGGAAAAACCGAGTGATCGGCGTAATTCCAGGCTAAACACCATGCCCGTATCCGCTAGGCCTTCCCCATTGATATAGGCACGTACGCCATTGGGCCCGCCAAGTGAAAACTGTTCGGAAGAAACCAGCGAATCATCTGTAAATTGCCCCACCATCTTGAAGGACAGGCTGGTTGAATCACCAAAGTACTGTACCCGTTGGAAATTTAGATCCAGTTTTAGGAACTTCCCTTCGGCGCCGGGCTTAGACGCTTTTAACGGATCAAGGCCATCGAGCCCTTGTTGCACTGCCAGCCCGTATGTCGATACACCACCACCCAGAATACGATCCACAATGTCACCAGTGATTGCCGCCGTGAGAACGGTGACGTCATCCTGAGTGCTGGATGAAGCAAGTTCATCACTGAAAATCTGCTCCACTTCGCGGCTCTCAACGCCTAATTGCACATAACTATTCGCTTCCCTGGACCTGAGCAACGGATGTGCGACAAATATACCCAGCGTTTCCGCTTTACTTTCCAGGCCAAGGCTTGCAAAAGTATTGCCTATGTCAGATTCCAGCTGTGAATACTTAACACCGACCCGCGTACCGTACCCGCCCGCCGCCATGCTGTAGTCCGCACTGCCATAGACAGTACCGGCATCTTCAGAACCCAGTATCCTGACACCAAGGGTATCGCCATAGCCAAACAAGCCATTGACATATAAAGAAGCACCAAGCCGGTATTTACCGGTGAAATCACTGCCATAGTTGTTCGCGTCCAATGAACCCGTGACCCGGCGAGTGGGCTTCAAATTCACATCAAGATCCGTTGTTCCTGACGTGGAGCCTGGTTTGAAGACAGCGGATGCCTCAATGCCAGGAAGGTCATTCAATAACAGCATTGATCTTTCGACATTCTTACGGCTTACCACAGTGCCTGATTTGATTTTGCTGATGTAGCTGCCAACCAATCCATCTGATGTACTTGACTGGTTGTTTACTGACACATCCCCGACAAGCCCCTCAACAACCCGTATCTGTACGACGCCATCCTGAATTTCCTGCTCTGGCACGTACGCACGAGCAACCAGATACCCTGAATCCCGGTAAAAACTGGTGATCTGACTGGCGGCACTCAAAAGATCGGTAAACGTGATGCCTTCACGAACGTATTCACGAAGAATGTATTGCAGCGATGCTTCGCTAAACATCGTATTGCCGGTGAGATCAAAGCGGCTTAGTGTCAACTTAAGCGTCCCTGCCGGTGCATTCATGGGAGGCTGCACCGGTACGGTCATTTTCGGTGCTTGCTGGGGTCGCTGTCTTGGACGATTAGCCTCCAGATCTTTCAGGGCAACACCAGAATTAGCTGCACCAACGTTTGGTGCGGCCTCCACCGGAGCAAGATAAAGCGGGCAAATTATAACCAGGGCGGCAAACAACCCACGCTTTTGATTAGGCATCATTAAAATCTCCTACATTTGCGAAGTTTGACCCGAAGAAGTTCAGCCCGAAGAATTTCGAGCCGATCTGGTCCTGCGCAAATCTGAAATAAGGGTGACAATATGTTTTGGTCGTGCACCAAGAGGTTTTGGTTGTCGCACGAAAAGGTTTTGATAGCCGCACGAAGAATACCGAGGACGATGTCTCGGTGATTTGAAGTTACATACCCCATCTGACAGCCCTCCCTTGCCGGTAAAAAATTGTCGTTACAGAAAGTGGGTATCATCAATACATGGCTGATTTTGACAGCAAGCCCCTGCTATTCAGGCTCACATCGAAATCAGCACCGGACCAGTCTAGAACAATGTGTGATAGTTCTGCAACTTTCACGCGTAACTCATTGATTTATTTTGTTAAAATTGCTTAACAAACCGACAAACGGTTACTTCCTTCGCTATTTCCCCGATACTTTGTCCTTTTATCACCTTATTGCTTTCTCGTAACAGCCTCTGACCTGTCGATTTTTACGACAGGTCAATATCCACCACAGCTGGAGGCCTGTTAATTTAGCGATCAGACGTATTATACTGTATATATACACAGTATTATGTATGTAGCCAGCAAAATGAAAAGTACACCGAATTCGACAAACACTGATAGCCATCAAACTGATAGCCATCAAACCGATCGCCATCAAACTGATCTCCGTCAAAATAGTATCAATGGCAACAGATACGCAGAATTACACTGCATGAGCAACTATTCGTTCCTGCGCGGCGCATCTCATCCTGATGAACTCGTTATACAAGCATCAAACCTGGGCTACTCTGCCCTTGCCATTACAGACGAGTGCTCCATGGCAGGCGTCGTCAAAGCGCACGTAGCGGCTAAAGAATGCGGACTCAAATTAATCATTGGTAGCGAGTTCCATCTGGATGAAGATATCCATTTGATACTACTGTCGAAAAACCGCATGGCTTATGGGCAGATCTGCCACCTCATCACAACAGGCAGGCGAAGGTCAGCCAAGGGTGAATATCAACTTTCGTTAAAAGATCTGGAACTTGCCATGAGCGAGTGCCTTGCCATCTGGGTTCCCGGCAGAAAAGAAGACCACCATTTGCATTATGGTAAACAGCTACAGCAATTGTTTGCAGGCAGAATCTGGCTGGGTCTCGAAATGTTTCTCGATGGCCATGAAATCGAGTGCTACGAGCATGCATTAACCTTATCCAATCAGCTGGACATTCCCATCACTGCCTGTGGTGATGTACACATGCACCACCCGAACAAAAAGGCACTTCTGGATACCCTTTCTGCTATACGAATGCGCCAATCTATAAGGCTTGCAGGTCGCCTTCTGTTCGCTAACAGGGAAAAGTACCTGCGCCCTATTCCTGTTATCCAGGGGCTCTATCCACCTGAATTTCTGGCGAACACGGAACAAATTGCCGGCCTATGTCATTTTTCCCTGGATGAGCTGCGCTATGAGTACCCCGAGGAGTTAGTGCCATCACATCTCACGGCTTCTGCCTATCTCCGGCAGCTTGTAGAAGCTGGTGCCAGGGTACGTTGGCCAGAAGGGGAAACAATTGATGTCAGGGCACTGATTGAAAAAGAACTAACCCTTATCAAGGAATTGCAATATGAATACTACTTCCTGACAGTATTCGACATTGTTCACTTCGCCCGCAGTCAGGACATACTCTGCCAGGGTCGCGGCTCTGCTGCCAATAGCGCTGTTTGCTATTGCCTTGCCATCACAGAGGTCAACCCGGCAAAAATCAATCTGTTATTCGAACGATTTATTTCAAAAGAACGAGACGAACCGCCAGACATTGATGTGGACTTTGAGCACGAACGCCGCGAAGAAGTGATCCAATACATATACAAAAAATATGGTAGACATAGAGCAGCCATCGCCGCAACAGTCGTCACCTATCGGCCCAAAAGCGCCATCCGCGATGTGGGCAAGGCACTGGGCATGGATTTGCAACTCGTTGACCACCTGGCAAAATCATTATCCTGGTGGGACAAAAAGGAAATCCTCTTAACGCGGTTTGAAGAGGCCGGCATTAACCCGCGCAGCCCCATCATCGGCCAGTTCATTGAGCTCATCGACCAGATACTCGGTTTTCCACGGCACCTTTCCCAGCATGTTGGGGGGTTTATTATTTCCAGCGGACCCCTCTCCCATCTTGTGCCGGTAGAAAATGCCGCCATGGATGACAGAACCATTATCCAATGGGACAAGGACGACCTCGAATCGCTGGGACTGCTGAAAATAGATGTGTTGGCACTGGGTATGCTCACATCTATTCGCAAAAGCCTGGATATGATTAACGCTTACAGGAACACACAATTATCAATGGCGTCCATTCCTGCTGAAGACCCACTCACCTACCAAATGCTACAAAAAGGCGACAGTATCGGTGTATTCCAGGTGGAATCCCGCGCCCAGATATCCATGCTGCCAAGGCTGAAACCGGCAAACTTTTACGACCTGGTCATAGAAGTCGCCATTGTCAGACCCGGCCCTATTCAGGGAAAGATGGTTCACCCCTATCTTAAACGGCGCAATGGCGAGGAAGAAGTGACCTATGCTAACGATGAAGTAAAGTCAGTGCTGGGGCGCACTTTAGGTGTGCCGATATTCCAGGAGCAGGTCATTAAACTTGCCGTTGTTGCCGCCGGTTTCACGCCTGGGGAAGCAGATCAATTAAGACGTGCTATGGCAGCATGGAAACGCAAAGGAGGCCTTGAAATGTTTCAGGAAAAACTGGTTAACGGCATGCTGGAAAGAGGCCACGACAGAGAATTTGCAGAACGTATTTTCGAACAGATAAAAGGATTTGGCGACTATGGCTTCCCAGAATCACATGCCGCCAGCTTTGCCTTGTTAGTTTATATTTCATCCTGGTTAAAATGCCACGAGCCCGCTGCCTTCTATTGTGGTCTTTTGAATAGCCAACCAATGGGATTTTATTCACCTTCCCAGCTTGTACAGGATGCCAGACGACATGATATTGAAATCAGGCCTGTAAATATAGACCGT
>CAZAZB010000197.1:0-7652 GCA_964489485.1 uncultured Pseudomonadales bacterium
CTAGGATTTCAGCTTTTTGACTTTTTTTCAATCTGGCCAATTTGGCCATTTTTTCAAGTCGGTTCTCCCAGCCACCTTCTGGCGGTTTCGATGGGTCCGGCAACCCATGGCAATTATGGCAACGTTTCTCAAACAAGGCCTTACCCCGATCGTCATCAGATGAGAAAGTTGCCTGACTATAAATCAGGATTACTATGACAATCAGGTAGTTCACGGTTGCACAAACTCTCATGCTCTTCATCATTCGATTTTCCAGAATTCGACTAGCCACCACCAATAACTTACCCGGTCTGCATGTCATGCCCCTGCTGACGTGTCAGGATCAGAAGGCGGCCTCCAGTTGAAATGTAAAGTTGTTACCTTTTGATTCACCCGCAGGTACCGAAGTGTCTTTGCCATATTCAAGGGAACCTTTGAAATTCCGGAGGAAATAGTAGGAAAGACCAACTGTGAACCTGCTTACATCGTCTTTCCCGTCATTGACTTCAGAATTCTCAAACCGAATGAGTGGTACCAACAAGCGTTCTCCTGCCATGCCATAATACGTTAACTGCGCATAGATATTGTTGTTGCTCTCTGACGTCATGGTTGCGGCCAGGTCATCCTTGGCTTTGAGGTAAACCGCAGTAAGCCGCATATTACCTACATCAACTTGTGCGTCAATACCGGCTCGACGGAAATCGAGATCCCGGGTTGCTCCACCACAATTTGCAAAATCGGAGGTTGTACCAACCTTGCAACTACCCTCCACGTCAAATGCACCGACCATGATTCCCGGGGTGAAATCAAATGCAACTCTACCGAAAGCAACAGTTGATTCGTTGGCGACATTGTCACCAGTGAGGCCGCCAAACCCCACATTGTAAAAGAACCGATTGCCTAAAGTTCGACCAAACACTGACACTTGCTGCCTTGAATGTCTCAGCTTGTCGCTATTGTCGGCATTTCCGTAGGTGCTGTTCCACATGTTGTAGTGTGCTGCGGTCAATCTACGAGAGTCGGAGAGTGTGTCATACGGATCTGCAAAAAAGGTTGGGCCATAAGCGACCTGAAAATGCAGCGCATCGTTCGCGTCATAGTTAATTGCTGCAGTACCCAGAACATCGCCGAATCCATCCTCACCCTCTGATTCGATCTCTACAAACCCCGATAAATTCTGATACAAGACACCACCGACAAATAATTCGAGCTCGTGAATCGCCCTGACTTCACTATTGCCGCCTTTGTCCTTGGTATAAGGCCGAGAGATGATGGCCGCAGATGCCGGAAATTCTGCGACGGATTTGGAGAAATCTGATGGTCCAACCCCGTCACTGACAGGATCAATCCGGTATCCGTTAGTTTTGAATTCACGACCTGTTTCATTGAGCGAAGGAAATGCAGTATGGCAGGCCACACAGTTCAGATTGGTTGAACGGGCAAATGCCGGAATGGCCTGAGCCTGTGACGAAAAGAGAAGCACGAATAGTGGGATTAATTTAAGATAGAACGATCGTCTCGTTCCTGTTTGAATTGTTTTCTTTACCAGCTGTTGAATAACTCCGATGATATAGTATTTCATTGCATACCCCCTCTATGAGTAAAACGCTCTATCAATATAGAAGCATCCACCCATGATGCCTTGATACACATCAACTAAGACAGAATCAGAACATGTCCCTTCATGATATTGTTAGGAAAAAATTGACCCAGATCAGTTGTCCAGGTCATTCTGGCCTTTTGTGGCTAATTACCCGCTTCATCTATCTCTTGCAATATCGGACAGTCCCCGGCATTCCCTTCGCACACACCAATAAGGGATTGCAGTTCGTCTCCTAATTGTTGGAGTTCGAAGAGTTGTACCTTAACCTCCTCCAGCCTGATTTCGGCTAGTCGTCGCACTCGGGGCTTTACCTTCTCTGGTTGGTCCCTGAATTCCAGCAACTGGGATATCTCTGATAGGCGAAATCCCATCCGCTTGGCTCGTTTGATAAACCGAACCCGTGAAATATCGGCCACAGTATAAGATCTCGTGCCTGCACTGGATCGTGAGACTTTTGGTAACAAACCAATTTTTTCGTAGTAGCGCAGCGTATCGGCACTCAGATTAAGCTCGACAGCGACTTTTCCAATCTGCAAGGGGAGGCTCCTGTGAATGCGAAACACAACGGATGATTGATCGAGTCAATAATTGGCGGAATAGAAAAAGCTTGATCTGGAGTCTACTCCAGACTCTATTATAGTATCCCTTGCATGCACAAGTGAACTGGACTGGTCTTTAATACTGAAGTCAAACCAGCATCACAGGAATTTGAATGATGACGACAACTAGTCACTCTCTCGCTTATCGGACCATCCTGGCCGCAATGCTGTTTTTGCTTTCGACCCAGGCCAATGGTTCGCCCGCTCTCAATAAATCTTATGAGGTTGGTGTGGACGGAATCGCCTGCCCATTCTGTGCCTATGGGGTAGAGAAACAGCTGGACAAGATCGGTGATATTGTCGAAATGGACACAGACATTAAAGCAGGCATCGTACGAGTGACCGTTGAAGGTGGCTCGATGCTAGACGAGAAAGATGTCAGAACTGCCGTAGAAAAAGCGGGCTTTTCGCTCAGGGACTTTAAGGAAAGCGGCTCAGAGTGACACTTTTCAATCGATCTATTTACGTCCTGTTTCTCGCCTCTGTTTCTTACTCATTCGATTTGTTAGCGGCACCGATTACTTTCAATTCAGCTCTACCAGTGGCAGAAGGGGAGTTTGTTGCCAGGGTCCAATACAAGTATTTCCAGACAGAAAAAGAGTCAGAAGCGCCCAACAGGAAAATTGAAGTAAAGGCAGCAGTGGGCGTACTTGGGTATGGTATCAATGCGGACTTGACGCTGTTCGCGATTCTGCCCTATCTGGACAAGACGTTGGACATTAACGGCATCCAACGCAACACGAAGGGCTTCGGAGATACCTCTTTTTTCGCCCGGTATACCGTTTTCAAAAACAATATGCCGGGCAAAAATTTTCGCATCGCGCCATTTGCCGGTATTAACGTTGCCTCTGGAAGCGACGGCGAGAAAGATGAATTTGGCGATGCCCCACCAGGGTTGCAACCCGGCAGCGGTTCAACTGACTTTTTTGGCGGCGCCGTGCTCACCTACCAGACCCTCGATTGGCAGATCGATTCACAGGTTCGTATTGACCTTTTCAATGAAGGGAATAATCTCGAAAAGGGAAACAAATACGCACTGGCAGGCTCCTTCCAATATCGAATTTGGCCGCAGGTTCTGGAATCTGGCATCCCCGGATTTCTCTATCTTGTACTTGAATCAGAACTCAGCCATCAACAAAAAGATCAGCTAAGTGGTGCCAACAATCAGGACTCGGGCGGCACCCGTTGGAACATCTCGCCGGGCATACAATATGTGACGCGTCGTTGGGTGGCTGAAGTATCAGTACAACTGCCTGTTTATGAAAATCTTAACGGTCGCACACTCGAAGCAGACTACGGTTTCAGTGGCGGTTTCCGGTGGAACTTCTAGGAAACCGATGAAGAAAATATTAGCAAGAATAGTTCTGAGCCTGCTGACCATAACGGCATTATCGGTATCTGCTGTCTATCTGTTCTGGATGCCATCAGCAACAGAACCCCCCTATGAGTTCGTCTCTGCCTGGGGAGATAAAGGCAAAGCCCCCGGACAATTTCGTGACCCAACTGGTCTTGCGGTGACCAACAACGAAGTATTTGTTAGCGATTCACGCAATGGCCGCATCCAGGTGTTCGATTATAGCGGCAAGTTCCTGCGACAATTTACAGGCTCGGATGCAGCAAAACTAAAACGCCCGATGAATCTTGTGGCCTTCAATCAGGAACTATACGTTGCTGACTACTGGCAGGATCAGATATTCGTTTTTGCACTTGGCGGTGAGCTTAAAAGAACCATCGGCGAAGCAGGAAGCGGACCGGGACAGTTCAATGCACCAGGGGGAGTGGCGGTCGGTCCGAATGGCGATCTCTATGTCGCGGACTTTTACAATCAACGTGTTCAGCAATTATCTACAGAGGGTGAATTTATCCGTCAATGGGGAACCACAGGCAAGGTCGGTATCTTCAGCGGCGAATTGAATTACCCGACAGATGTCGCTATCACAAAGGATGGAACAATTTATGTTGCCGATGGCTACAACGATCGGGTTCAGGTTTTTTCAGCCGATGGTGAATTTGTTACTAAATGGGGTGGGCCACTGGCGCTCAATATTAAGGGGCCATTCAATGGCTGGTTTCAAACGGTGAGCTCAATTGATATTGACCAGGACGGGTTTGTTTATACAGCAGACTTTTACAACAATCGCGTGCAGAAGTTTTCTAGCGATGGGCAGTTCATCAATTCAATTGGTGACACCGGAGATTCCAAATTCCAACTTGATCGTGTCGTGGCCGTTGCGGTATCACAAAACGGAACTGTATTTTTATCCAACTTCGGGCACAATCAAATTCAGAAGTGGCGGCCTAAAAAAATGAGAGTGAACTGAGCAAAGGCAAGATTTTTGAGGCTAGAGGCAGGTTTGATTCACTAGATCTAGCGTCAGTGTCCCTGCAACATCAAAGTCAGTGCCATTATCACAGACTTGCCCCTGTAGAAGATTCGCATTCCCCACTATGCCAACATCAACGTCGTCGGGATCACCACTCACCTTCAAGCCAGTACCACCATGACCTGTGAGGGTCAGGTTCTTTGACATGAAATTGCCTTCTTCCAAGACAATACCATCATCCCCGCAGACACCCTGAATGCGCGACACGGTTTCGAGGAGGGGCTCAAATGTCCATATCCAGCAGTTGGCAGAGCCGCTTCCATTGTCTGTCACACTGATCGATGTGTTGTCATCAGACATATCAACATTACCTTCTACTGCAACAATTCCCGTACCAAGGTTGTCCCTCAGATCCAGATTACTGGTTATATCTAGGTTTCCGATATCCAGCCTAATACCTTCAGCCTGATTATTAGTGATGGATACTTCCGGGCCAGTCAATTTTACGAAGGTCTTGGCTGCACCGTCGCTATCACTATTCAGCACTGCCCAAATTCCCGGTCCTTCATTTCTCTGTATCGTCGAAACGCCTACGACCAGGAAGTTTTCTGTCAGGATACCGAAACCGCCATTATCACTAACAGCAATGTCATCTATCACGCTTCTAATGCCAAATGACCCACGCAATTCAATGCCGCCACCATCACAACTCGTTGGTGTTAACGCATAATCATTTTCTTCATCCACCGTCGTGCAGGCTGCTCCTTTTGCATTACCGTTAACTGTCACCTGTGTTTCGCCTGATCTACCCAGATCATTCACTTGCAGCTTTCCACACTCAACAATAATGCCGCTTCCACTGTTGCCATTCACTATCGTCCCAGGGTCGAAACTGACACTTCCCGGGTCAGTGTGAATCCCGGCTCCGGCATTACCATCAAAGGTTGTAGATCGTGTCAAACCAATAGCCGGATCAGTATTGAGGATCACCTGATTACAGGAAGCGGCGTTACGTTCGATGGACAATTTGGAGACAAACCCCTCCGCACCATTGCGATCTACATGAGAACCAATTAACGTCGCGGTGTTCTCTGCAATAATGCCCGGACCAAGATTTTCCACTATATCGGCAAACCGGATACGCAAACTTCCCTCAGCAAAAATTCCACCCAGAGCATTTCCCGATATTCTTGACTGGAGATCTGCAGTGCCCTCAATCTTCAGGGGACCGCCAGCCTCAACCCCATAGCTACCATTACCAAGCAAACGCATTTTCCGCAACGTCACCACATTGCCGCTGGCATTGGCATCGATACCACTACCCATGAAGTCCCTAATTTCAAAATCTTCCAGGCTCAAATTTCCGCTCTGGACAACCAGGCCAGCAGCATTACCAGCCGATGAACCAGACAACACAACCTTGTTGGTCATCGATACTTTCGGCTTAATGGTTATCTGCCGTCTGATTTCCGGTAGCACACTAGTAGGAGAAATTATGATCTCCGATCCCTGTGTGGGGAAATCAAATTCTATCGCTGAACCATTTTCCAGAGAATTGCTCTCGCCGATCGCAGCGCGCAACGTACACTCATCTTTACCGCGAACCGTACCACCGGTATCGCACTTTCCATCGCCTGGGTTAATATCCGGTAGATCACCGATGCTATTGATAGAAATGTTAATGTCGCACTTGCCCTGCGGTACATTGAACAGAACAACAGCGTCTCCATTATCACCCTCAACATCTGCCAACAACTGCCCCTCAATATTCAAGGGGTTTTGCGGAAGTATGATTGAGCTAAAGACACTAAGATGTGGTAACGCCTTCAAAAATAAATCTGAATTGATAGGGAACAACTCGTTTTCCTCGCACTGATCTTCCACATAGGCAATTAAAGGTTGATCAAAAATAGTAGCACCAAAAGCTGCCCTCCCAGCTGGCGAAATACTGACATTAAATATATTCTCAAGCTTAGTATTTACATAACCCACTGCATTCGCTTGTTCCAGCACCAGCGTGTCAAGCGCCTGGTTTCTATAGACAAAGAGGCCATCAATCCTACCGGATGCGTGCCCATCTAACGGGTAGCGGAACAAAATATCTCCATTTTCTGCGACGTAAACATATTTTTGGTTATCACCTAGTGCAGCTATCGTCAGCCCCGTCCCTGCCGCTTTGTTATTGCCAAACTCAAACTTGTAGACGAATTCATTGTTTCTTCCATCCATCCGAAGGAACGAGCCAGCAGACTTTGGCTTGTTCCTTGTATCCGGTGTAGCGTCCGGATAGTCACCGGCTAAGACAGTGAGTCGACCAAATCCATCACTACCAATATTTCCCCCAAAGCCAGGCGAGGCGTTTCTGAAGGTTCTAGTGTCATCGGCTACGATCTTCTCACCCGTACTCAGGTAAACCTGCACTTCACCTTGTTTGCCGATACGGACTATGCGACCTCCGTCGCCCAAGCGAGAACACTTGATTGATCGTGGACAATCAATTTTCGCAAACGCGAATATAGAACCATCCTCATTCAACGTCAGGAATTGAACCCCCTCTAGTGTCTCTGGGGGATCAGAATCCTCGAAACCATTGATCGGAATGTCCGCTAAAAGTGGGAAGTACCTGCTTCCATCCATGTTGATCAGCGCTGAAAAGGAACCTGTGTCACAAGCAGCAAGTACCTTACTAACACCATTTTTGGTGAGCCGCGATGAGATCAGCTCCGTCACCAGTCCGCCGCCGTCACAAGAATCGCCAATCTTCACCAGGGCACGGAATCCTTGTCCTTCCTCCCTTGCCCATAGGCCAATTTCATTAATGCCATCAATGGGGCGATTTTCATCCACAATAAAGGTCACATAGCCACCACCTTTAATCGATCTTGCCAGCTTGGCATCGCGAAATACGCCTCTAAAACTAGAGAGGTCATAATCGAAGTTTGTTGTAATGGCTATGATCTCAAGACTTCGAATGACCGGCAAACTACGAACTAAAGCTGCTCTACCGTCATCAAGCAGCACTCCGAGAAGAACCGTACCATCGTCGCCCACCGAAAATGAGCGGGTCTCAACAACTTCTTGTTGTATCGAAAAAGAATCTGTCTGCGCTGAATCCCCGGCCTGCGCAATCGCCATGGCTGACCGTTC
>CAZAZB010000198.1:0-7636 GCA_964489485.1 uncultured Pseudomonadales bacterium
TCCGACATATCACTGACTAGAAACCTACAACCATCATAAAGTTAACACGTGTATCTGAAGCCGATAATACTTCTGAGGACAATGGATATATACTCATAAAAATATTCTATCCATTATCTTTTTAGAAAACGACACGCATATTGTCGATCCCACATCATACCGCCCAGGCTCATATTAGGATCTGAAAAAACGTACAGGATACCAGGCCAATACCTGGTAGATAGCTGACGCTTGCTCATGACGCGCATACTAGAGTAGTTGTCTATACTGCGCAGGGGTCAGTCCGGTAAAAGCTTTGAAGTTCTTTGTCATATGGCTCTGCTGGCTAAATCCTGTGATGATACTAACCTCTGCAAGCTGCATGTCTGTCTTCAGTTTCCGTTTGACTGCATTGATTCGATTTCGAGTTATATAGGTTGCAGGAGACTCACCAAAACTCTCCTTAAACATTCGCGCAAAATGAAATGGACTTAGACTCACTTTCGAGGCTAACGATTCTATAGAGTGCTTGTTAGAAATATGTTCTTGAATGTACGTTCTCGTAATATGCATGTGATAAGGAGACAAGCCGCCTTTTAGATTGTGCTCTTGCATGCTAAAGCCGTTGTAGTTTTTCAACAAATGGTGCATGACTTTGTGGATAACCTGTTCTGCAAACAAGGGCGAGCTAAAAAGAGAGTTGCCGCAAAGCGAGAAAAACTGCTGGAACAATAGCTGTAAGGTTTCATCTTCCTGATATGTCAAATCACGTAGTTCGATGAATCGGATGTCTGTGTTGAAAATGCTGGATGAATATTGCTTTAACATCTGATCGGTGAAATATAGGTGTACGAATTCGATTTTCCCATTGATGCGCCATTGGGATTCATGGCCCTCCGGCATCAGGCAAATTTTCCCTGGTGAACCTTTGAGTGATTTCTTGTCAGCACGGTAACTGGATTCCCCACCCGTTACGTAAATACTCAAAGTATGGCTATCGCGCTTCTGATAGGTGATGTCGTTTCGATCAACGGTCCAACGTGCCATGCCAATATTGGACAGGATATTGAAGTCTTCGATGACCTGGGCATTGCTTTCAACATCAGCGGACTGAAATGCTGAATTGGTCATGGATTGTAGCTGTGTCGCCATGCAGCCTTCAAATGAGAAATTAGATGAGCATTTTACCAGAACCGCAAGATTGTGATATCTGTAAGCTCCTGCTTTGATTATATTCACTTAAATTCTGAAAATATCGACATTGAGTCAGTATGCTAGATATCAAGGACCTGGAGAAAACCTACGACAACGGTGTAAAAGCTCTGGATGGAGTCACATTGCCGATACCGAAAGGTTTGTTTGGTTTATTGGGCCCTAACGGCGCGGGCAAATCTTCTTTGATGCGTACCATTGCGACCTTGCAGCCTGCCGATTCGGGAAGTATCACTTTTGACGGCATTGATGTACTGGCAGATCCCAACGAAATTCGCTGCCGCCTGGGTTACCTGCCCCAGAGTTTTGGTGTCTATCCTCGTGTATCTGCGCTGAATCTGCTGGATCATCTTGCCATTCTGAAAGGCATAACGAATGCCAAAGAACGCAAAGAAACTGTGGAGGGTCTTCTCGCACATACCAACCTTTATCAGTTCAGAAAGCAGGCCGTCAGCGGTTTTTCCGGCGGTATGCGCCAGCGCTTTGGTATTGCACAGGCGTTGATTGGAGACCCGGATTTACTGATTGTAGACGAACCCACTGCTGGCTTGGACCCAGAAGAGCGAAATCGTTTTCATAACCTGCTGGTCAAACTTGGTGAGCACAAAGTGATCATTCTCTCTACGCATATTGTGGATGATGTTTCTGAACTATGTCCCAATATGGCGGTAATTGCTTCAGGAAAAATTTTACTACAAGGCAATCCTCTCGAATTGATTGCAGATCTTGAGAATAATATCTGGCGCAGGATGGTCGAGTCTGGCGAGCTGGACGATATACAAAAAGAGTTTCCTGTGATTTCCACCAGGCTGGTCGCTGGCAAGACGATGGTGCACATCCTGGCTGATTCCGCTCCGGCCGGGTTCGAGTCGACGCCCGTCGATCTTGAAGATGTCTACTTCTCAATATTACATTTACATCGCCCTGCCGTGTAGGAGAACGTGTTGTTAGTCAAAATGTTCTTGTTTGAATTCAAATTCTTTATCAAACAGCCATCATTTTACATTACCTCCGTGGCATTTTTTACGTTGCCATTTCTAATGATGTCGATAAATCGAATCAACATGGCGGGTGGTAATACACTCAAGAACAGTGCCTATTCGATAGCCACTATGTTGGGGTTTTTTAGCGCCTTCGCTATGTTTCTGGTGATCAATTTTGTCGCCAATACAGCGCTTCGAAATACCATCACAAAAATGGATGAGATCTTGTATTGCAAACCAATTCATCCGCTGAGTTATCAACTTGGCAGGTTCTTGGGCGCCTACGCTATTGTTCTGACAGTATTTACGATGGTGCCACTCGGGTTTTTTGTTGCTACCTGGATGCCCTGGGTCGATCGCGAGCTACTTGAAGAAAATCGGCTATCCAGCTACCTCTTGCCTTTTGTCTACCTCCCCGTGCCAACCTTGCTGGTACTTTCCTGTTGTTTCTATGCACTGGCGATCAAATTTCGATCCATGATGGCGGTGAATCTATTCGCTCTGGGCTTGTTCATCGTCTATGACCTGAGTGATCTGCTTTTTGTGACACCGGGCTTTAGGTATGTTGCAGCTCTCCTTGATCCCTTTGGTATGCGAACCTTTGCCGAGGTCAGTCGCTATTGGAGCATGTTTGAGAAAAACAATTCGGTTCTGGCGTTCAATGGTGTACTGCTACAGAACCGGTTGTTGTGGATGGTGATTGGCGTCAGCGTGATGGGGTTGTTTGGTGGCTTGTTCGGCCAACCCAGCCTTGGGCAGACAAAAATATCGGACAAAAAATATCAGTGGGGCCGACAGGACAACCAACGGACTGATGACCCGGATCAATCATTAGCGGCGTCTTATACATCGCGACGAGGTCAAAGAAACGTCGCTTGGCAACAGTTTCTGGCTCGTACCGGTTTTGAATTACGGCAAGTACTTCTTACGCCGTCTTTCCTGATCCTCGTGATCATGTTGACAACCTTGCTTGTCTCCATGCTGTTTATCCCCAACGGCATGTTTGGTACGCCTATATGGCCGTTGACCCAGTCAATGGTTCGTTATATTCAGGGCGCACTTGGTATCGTCGTCATGATTGTGATTACTTTTTACTCAGCAGAAGTGATCTGGCGCGAGAGAGAAATCGGTATGGGTGATGTGATTGATAGCCTGCCCGTTAACAATCTCAGTTTCTGGCTCTCAAAGCTGATTGCTGTTTGGTCCGTGGTAATTTTACTGGTGTGCTTCTCTATGTTGATCACCATCAGTTTTCAGCTTGCCAGTGGTTATACGGCGATTGATATCAAACAATACCTGATAAGTTTGTCCTATTTCGCTGTCTTACCCTGGTGTATGTTGACCGTGCTTGCTTTTCTTTTACAGGTTGTGAGTACAAACAAATACATGGGCATGGCTTTTTTTGTGCTGTTTATCCTTTCTGGATTTGCCATGGAGCCCTTGGGTTTTGCGCACAACCTGTTTCGTTTCAGTCGTGCCCCAAGCATGACTTATTCGGACATGAATGGATTTGCCTGGTCCCTCACAACCCAGTTCTGGTACATGTTGTACTGGGGCGCATTATCTCTGGCGATGGCCATTGTTGGGTATGGTTTGTGGCACCGGGGATCGGAACGGGCATTGAAACAGAGGTTCTCTCTACTAATGTATCAGGTCGGTTCCACAGGGAAAGGTGGCTTGTTCTTGTCTATGATCGTGTTTATTGCCAGTGGCTCATACATTTTCTACAACACGACAATTTTGAATGAATATCACTCTGAGACTACACAGTTCGATGAGCAGGCTGACTACGAGAAACTGTATTTGCAGTTCTCCGGTGATCCGGTCCCAACCATTACCCGGGTCAATGCCAGGGTGGACATTTATCCTGACTCAAGGTCTATATCAGCGAAAGCAGAAATCCCTCTGGAAAATAAAACGGCAAAAGTGATTCACAAATTCCTTGTTAACATGCCGGCGTTTACCCCTTTGAGTCGGGTCACCATAACCGGTCGAGATGGTAGTCAGGTATTGAGTAATGTTGGCCCGGCTGGTCCTTTCAGAACCTATTGGTTTGATCTCGAACAACCCATGCAACCAGGGGAGATTCGCCGTGCTGTATTTGATGTTAGAAGAGAACATCCGGGTTTTGTTGACCGGGAAGCTGACACGCTGGTCGTGAAGAACGGAACTTTTATCAACAACAGGGAATTATTTCCTCAATTTGGCTATCAGGCGGGCATTGCGCTAGAGGATAGAAATGAGCGTCGTCGTCGTGACCTGCCACCGCCCAAACGGGCGAACAAGCTGGAAGATGTTCGCTTCTATCATCAAAACGTATGGGGTAACGGATCTGGTTTCATTGATTTTGAAACGACAATATCGACAGCCAGGGATCAGATTGCCATCGCCCCTGGTTATCTACAGCGGCAATGGGTTGATGAAGATCGCGCCTATTTCCACTACAAGATGGATGTTCCTATCAGTAACTTCTACGCCTTTCTTTCAGCCAGGTACGAGTCGGTTAAGGAACAATACAATGGTGTTGCAATAGAAGTTTATCATCATGTTTCTCACGGGATTAACGTACCAAGGATGATCGAGTCCATCAAGGCATCGCTAGATTATTATAGTGACAAATTTGGCCCATACCAGCATCGTCAGGCGCGAATAATTGAGTTTCCCGGGTATCGCGATTTTGCCCAGAGCTTCGCCAATACCATACCTTACTCTGAACGGATTGGATTTTTTAGCGATTTGCGCGATCCTGATGATGTCGATTCTGTCTATTTTGTGACCGCCCATGAAATGGCCCACCAATGGTGGGGTGGTCAGGTTGTTGGTGCTAATGTTCAGGGTAACACCTTGCTTTCGGAATCCCTGGCGCACTACAGTGCCCTTCGGGTCACCGAGAATAAATACGGTAAAACCAAGTCACGCAAGATCCTGCAGTTTGAACTGGATCGTTATCTGCGTGAGCGAACAACAGAAATTATTGAAGAGTTACCCTGGATGAAGGTGGAGGATCAGCCGTACATTCATTATCGCAAGGGTGTCGTGGTGATGAATTCTATTCATGAACTTCTGGGGGGAGCAAGGCTCAACAAAGTACTAAAGGAATATGTCGCTGACTTCAGATATCGTGATTCTCCTTATGCCACGACACTGGATCTGAAAGCCCGTCTGGACCGGATAACAACACCAGCGGAACGAGCATTTACCAGCAGCCTTTTTGAGCAGATTACATTATATGATTTGAAATTATTGCGTGCTGAATATGTAAAAACCAATGCGGGTACATTTGATATAACGCTGATAGTCAATGCCAGAAGATTCAAGGCTGACGGCCAGGGCGTGGAAAGTGAACTGGCGCTTGAAGAATACGTGGATATTGGGCTGGCTAGCATCAATCCCAACGAGCTCTCGAAGGTTGAAGACATTTTTCACCTGGATCGATATCTCATCAGCGCAGGTAAAAACACCATAGGTTTCAGTGTCACGAAAAAACCTGAATACGCTGTTCTCGATCCCTTTGTCAGGTTAGTGGATAGAGACCTGGAAGATAACTATCGCGCCTTCTGACGACGCGCCAGATAGCTGTTGTAGCGATTTGCGCGATAAGGCGCCAGGTCAAATCCGCTATCCCGACCGGCGACCAGATCACTCAGGATCATTCCCGTCACAGGTCCCAGCGTCATACCAAGATGCTGGTGGCCGAAGGCATACAACACCTTATCTGTACGCGTGGAAAACCCGAGCACGGGTAATGAGTCAGGCAAAGATGGGCGAAAACCTAACCAAACAGACGATTCGGTGGCTTCAACGTCCGGCAACATGCGCTTGGCCTGTGGCAACAAACTGCGGATTCGCCGATAGTCGGGAGCAGCCTTGAGGCCTGCAAACTCTACCTGGCTACTCATTCGCAGCCCTTCCTCCATCGGCGACAAAACAAATGATGATTCGCCATTCACGACCGGCCGGGACAATAAAGCGCTGCTGGTCCTTGGCAACATCAGGTGATAACCACGTTCGGTATCCAGTGGGACATCATCACCCATCTGTTTCGCCAGCGAACGTGACCAGGCGCCTGCAGCAATGATGACTCTGTCGAACATCATTTCGCTGTGCGTATTTTTTATCCTGACTTGTTGACTATCACCCTTACCCGGACTGACTGTGTCGAGAGTCTCAACATTAAATTGCTTATAGCTGCCTCCCCGGCTGACAAACAGTTCAACCATTCCCTGAACCAGAGCCTTCGGGTTTGTAATGCTGAGAGAATCGTGCTGAAAAATACCATGGTTAAAAATAGGTGCGAGATTAGGTTCAAGACTCTGGATATCACCGGCATCAAGAATTTCATAGGGTGTATTCATTTTATCCATCAGATCGCGGGCTGCAGCTGTTCCTGCAAATGAACGGGTGGATTCATATACCTTAAGCCATCCACCTTCCCTGAGAAAGTGACCAAGTTTCGTATTGTTTGTCAGTGTTCGCCAGGCGCTACCAGCGTGGCTTGTTAGCGCATGCAGGTTATTCGCATTCTGAAGAACTCGCGATTGTCGACTTTCCAGCATGAACCGGATGAGCCAGGGTATTGCGAAGGGTAAATAACCAGGCTTGATGGATAGAGGCGACAGCGGTTGACCAAACATACGAAGTGCATCCAGGACAATGCCAGGCATTGCTGTGGGTGCACAGGAACCATTCACGATAGCCCCTGCATTTCCAAATGAAGCGCCGGCACAGGGTTCATCCCTGTCCAGCAATGTCACTTGATGCTGATCTTCAGATAAGGCCAATGCCGTCGATGCACCGACGATGCCTGACCCAATAATTGCTATCGATAACCTGGACATTGGATATTATCCTGTTGCAAGTCGCCAGACTGTTCTAATCCGGTCTAAACGAGGTGATCAGGTCAATGATCATTTTCGGCGCCTTCTTTAAGCTGGGCACTGATCTATTGGCCCGCAGACGAAAGGTTTGATCCCCGATAAGTGACCAAAGACGCTAGTTCACCGGATCTAACCGGACGATATAGAACTTTAGCGGGTTGTCGACCTTGTCATGCTGTTCTTTCCAGAACGGGTACTTACTGGCGAGTGCGGTATAGGCCTGCTCGAACTCTTTCTTATCGACAACCTGGTGCGCTAACCGGGGATATCGTTTGTCACCAATTTTTACCAGCACATAAGGATTTTCCACGATGACTCGATTCCAGTATTTTCCTTCAGGAAACGGCGCGGCATTGTCATAGTAGATGGATGGTAGATACAGCGTCTTATTCGTTGTCGTTAGTACGGTTGTCACTGAATGCGGTATTCCGTACCAGGGGTGGGTCTGTAGATAGACCTCCATGTGTTCATTGCTGAATGACCAGTCTGTGATCTTTGTCTCAACGATGTCACCGGAAGTCCATGTACCGGTCGTAAATTTTTTGCTGTGTAAAAAACAATAATAAAAAGACTTCCGGAAGATTA
>CAZAZB010000199.1:0-7595 GCA_964489485.1 uncultured Pseudomonadales bacterium
TTCTTCCCACCAGGCGGGTGGTCCGCTGGCGTCAATAAGCAACATGGCTTTCACCTTCTCCGGGTAGGCGAGCGTATAGCGCCAGGTCACGCCGCCGCCCATGGAATTACCGCCGAGGACAAACCTTGGAATCCCAAGTTCCGTCACGACCGCATCAACGGTTTTGATAAATGCGTCGTTTGAATAGTCACCTGCTTGCGTTGCACCGGTTAAGCCATGACCTGGCAGATCCAGGGTGACCATCCGGTAGGATTCTCCTAATATTTTGACCCAGGGTTCCCAGGTATGGAGTGACGCAGCAAAACCGTGGATAAGGACAATTGTCTCCGCGCGGCGCCTACCTTCATCGCGAAAGTGTATCCGGGTTCCGTCTTCCATGAGTAAAAACTGTGATGCCCGGGTGGAATAGCGCGCATCAACGACGCCAGTCGGAATTGAGCTTTTGTAAAAAAATATACTGGCACCCACGATCAGGATGGTGAGGGTAAAGCCTAGAAACTTTAGTAATTTCATGAGATTAGCTGATTTATACCTTTTTAGCGCAAGCATACCCTATTGCCATGATACACAGAAGATGACGCGATCAGAGGCCCAGGGTGAAGTATTTACACCTTGCATCCAGATCTGGCGTCAGTAACATCGATTTCTCTGTTCGGTCTCTTATCCTGATCGTTTGCCTGATAGGGCAAGTATAAACCCGGCATTCAAAGGACATATTTTTGGCTCCTGCACTCGCAAAAGTAACAGTAGATGATGATGCGGTAAAACGTCTGATTCTTGACGCGCTGGAGATTATCCGTTCTCACGATTTTGATCGTTACTTCGATTTGTTTACCGATGATGCTGTCTGGATGATGCCGTCGAGTTATCAGGATGTGCATATCGAGGAAGCGCGTACTTTCTACCGCTTTACGGCCAAGTTCTGGTTCGACCAGGAAACTATCGTCGAAGAAGTCGCCCTCTGCGGAGATTCCGCCTTCGTTCGTGTGGGTTTCGACGGTTATCTGCGATCAAAGTTCGACAAGAATGCCCCGCCTCTTCGCTCAATCAGTCGCCATATTTGGATTCTTAGAAAACAATTGGATGGCAACTGGAAAATAGCACGCGATATATGGAACAATCCCAAAGATAGCAGTTAGAGGTTCCCCGGATTCTCTGATTGAATTTATTTTGTGGGCAACTACTTACACGTTACGTAAGTACCCCAACCAATATTAGGATTGTCTGTGAAAGGTGTAAGACCAGATATCGCTCGACTCCAACAAAATGGCATCACAAAAGTTGCTTTTACTCGCATGAATGATCCGGATGTTATTCCGCTCTGGTTTGGCGAGGGCGACATTACCACCCCGGCATTTATTCGTGATGCAGCGAAGGAGGCGCTCGACCGGGGAGAAACCTTTTATGTCCACACAAGGGGACTTGAGTCCCTGCGACATTCAATTAAAAATTATCTGGATTCGTTGTACTCAATCGATATAGATCCTCGGCGTGTATCCGTTCCAGGTTCTACGATGTTGAGCATTACAATCGCTGCACAAATGTCGCTAAACAAAGGGGATGAGGCGTTGATTGTGAGCCCTCACTGGCCAAATATCGAATCAACATACAAGGTGACGGGCGCAAAGATTAACACCGTCCGCCAACGTGAGACATCTGAAGGGTGGTGCTTAACGGCGAAGGAAATCATCGCAAAGGTCACGCCGAAGACAAAAAGTATCTTTGTTAACACACCCTGTAACCCCACAGGCTGGATCATGGAACGCGATGACCAGGAGGAATTGCTGGCGTATTGCCGCGAACGTCAGATTCTTCTTATCGCAGACGAGGTCTATCACCGACATATTTTTGGGGAAAATGTCGCCCCTTCCTTTCTTGAGATTGCCCGTGATGATGATCCTGTTGTGGTCGTTAATGGTTTCTCGAAAGCATGGGCCATGACAGGTTGGCGTGTGGGTTGGGTGGTCACACCGGTCGAGCAGGCCGACCATTGGGCGACCATGTCAGAATGCTTCAACACTGGCGCCACCGTTTTTACGCAGCATGCTTGTATTGCAGCATTAGAACAGGGCGAACAATTTGTTCAACAACTCAAGTCTCAATATGAGGGTGGCGCTCAAATTGTGCGGAAGGTCTTCGCAGGGCATAGCAAAATTCAACTCGCCATGCCGAAGGGTGCATTCTATGCATTTCCGACAATAGAAGGGATCAAGTCCAGCATGGATTTTGCGATGCAACTTCTGGCAGAAGAGGATGTTGGTGTAGCGCCTGGTTATACATTCGGTCCCGGCAATGAACAAAATATTCGGCTATGTTTCGCGCAAAGCCATGACCGATTAGAAGAAGCATTGAATAGAATCGTTAGATTTGTTGCGCGATATAACAACAATATGGTTTAGCGCATGAGCGCGACAGGTCGTTCAGAAAATGGCTTGCAGCGATTGAAAGGTTCGAAGCCGAATATACAGGCAGGTAAAAACAGAAGACCAACATCAGGAAGTGAACATGACAATTTATGATTTCGCCATAGGACAAACAAACCCGGATACTTTTCCGGTAGAAGCGTTTAAAGAAGCCGCGATTCGTGCCATCGATAACGAGCACGATGCCTTTAATCGTTATCCAGGAAACAAGGGTCACGAGGGCCTGCGCAAAGCCATGGCAGAAAGAGAGAGTGAACGTGAGGGCATCGATGTTGATCCTGAATGTGTTGCCATTATGAATGGGTCAATGCAGGCGGTAACACTGGTTGGCCAGGCATTGATGCAGGGTAAGGGCGATCTGGTCATTACAGAGGAATACACCTATAGCGGTACCATTGGTGCTTACAAGGGCATCGGCCTGGAGATGGTCGGCATTCCGCTGGATGACCATGGCATGCGAATGGATGCGTTGAGTGACAAGCTAAAAGAACTCAGCGATGCGGATCGGTTGCCAAGGTTTATTTATACCTTAACCACCTACCAGAATCCTACCGGTACCTGCATGCCAAAAAGCAGGAAAGAAGAACTTATCGCCATTGCCGCAGAGTATGATCTGCCGCTTGTGGAAGACAACTGCTATGGCGATGTCCATTTTGAAGGCGAGAAAGTCCCTTCGATGTTTGCAATGGATGATAGCCCGAATCAGATATACATTGGATCATTGTCTAAAATCCTGGCGCCGGGTGTTCGCCTTGGCTATTTAATTGCCAAGGAACCCATGTTCAGCAAAATCGTCAATCAGCGATTCGATGCGGGCAGTAACTATTTTGCGGCGGCAGTCGTTGCTGAATTTTACAAGAACGGTATATGGGATCATTGTGATGTTGCAAACCCTGTGCTCAAACAAAAGCGGGATCTTGTCAATGCAGGCTTGTCAGAACATCTCTCCGATACCTGTGTCTGGTCGAATCCTGTTGGTGGGCTTTTTATGTGGGTCAGGCTACCTGCCGATATCGATATGCAAAAGCTCACGGATACCGCCAAAGAGAAAGGATTTTTCTTTGCACCGGGTTTTGCTTTCCATGTTGATTATGCCAACGAACCTTATATCAGGTTGGCATTTGGTCATGTACCGGATGAACTTATTAAAGAGGGAATACCCGTATTGGCCAGTGCCATCAAAGAAAGCCGGACGAGTAATGAATCGCGGGATTTTGATTCACTTTTTGATTAGGGTCAGGTGGGTTGGTCTTGGATCAGGGCACCGCTATGGCGCCAGACCACCGGGGCGCCGGACTGTTAGGCGTTTATGTGGGTAAGCTTTGAGCCATCTATTTCTCTAATGGATTGTTGGCTAATGGCGATCAGGATAACGATTAGCAGGTAAACAGTGGCTGAAATACTGATGCCAACAGGCGCTGACGTAAAGGTTGCAATGAACCCGGTCAGCAAACCACCAAGCGGCATTAAGCTATAGGTAATCCCATGCAACCCCATCACCCTGCCACGAACATCATCCGGTACCCGAAGTTGCAGGACCGTCATTGAGGTGATCATAAAGACAGCGCTAAACAAAGAGATGGTAAAAGCAGATACCATCGCAAGAGGATAGGCGAGAGGGTAGGCAAGCGTCAGGTGAACCAGGGGTCCCGTTGCGACAGAAAATAGAAACACAAAGACGCCTGACAAAAATGCGGCGCCCAAAATGGCAAAACCTAGCCGCCGTGATTCCTGTACAGAGCCAACCAACACCGTCCCGACCACAGAGCCGACGCCAGTAATGGAAATCAGGTAGCCATATCCGGCTTCTCCTGCCCCCAGTAAATCAGAGAAGGCGGGCATGAGCTGCATGTAGGACGACACGAAGAACATGCCCAGATAAGACATAGAAATGAGCACCAGAAAAATTCTTTCTGTCAGGATAAAACGAATACCTTCAGTGATCTGCTGAAGTGTTGACTTGCCGACTTGTTTGACAACGGGCAGATCCACTTTTAGACCGGAAATAACCACGAACATGGTGAAGAACCCCGCAGCGCACAGGAAAAATATAACCCAGGTTTCCGTATAGGCGATGATAATACCGCCGAAGGCAGGCATGACCATGCGGCAGCTTTGCCAGATGATGGAATTGAGCGCAACGCCACTCATCATGTCTTCCCTTGCGATGAGATGGGGAAATATTGCCTGGCGAGTAGGCCAATCAAATCCCGAAATAAATGAAATAATGCCAGCGATAAAGATGACATGCCACGCGGTAACGAGGTGAGTCGCATCAAGAATACCAAGAATGAGCAGCAGCAGTGCCACGGAGATTGATGTCACCATCAGCACAACTTTTTTATTTAACTGGTCGGCCAGTGCACCACCGAAAAGTGTCATGATAATGGCAGGAATCGCGGATGCTGCACCGAGATATCCCAACATCAGAGCAGATCCGGTCAGCTTAAAAACCAGCCACCCCTGGCCCATCATTTGCAGTTGGGTTGCGCCGACAGATGCAAAAGAACCCAGCCAGTATCTTCTGTAGGGTGAGTGTTTGAGTGCGCTTAATCGTCCGGTGAATTCCACTGGTTGCCAATGATGCTGGAACAGCGTCGCAATATAACAGAATTGACTGTTTCGTTAGAGAGGAAGACCCTATAAAGTTCTGTGATAGACAATCAAAATATTTATTTGGAGAGCAATATGAGTTTTGAACCCATCGTGACACCTTCTGGAAAGTTTGCCTATGACCGCATGCATTTCGCTCAAGCCACAAAGAGTGGTGGATTTTTGTTTATTTCGGGGGTGATTGGTACGGGTGAAAAAGGAAAGCTGCCTGAATCCAAAAACGAAGAATTTAACAATGCCTGGAAGGGAATAGGTCAGATTCTGGCGGAAGTTGGTGCGGGCTACGGAGACATCGTTGAATGCACGACCTATCATGTTGATATCCAGTCCCATATTGGAGAGTTTAGCAAGGTCAGGGACGAGTATATCAGTGAACCCTGGCCTGCCTGGACCGCCATTGGTATCACGGAATTGTTGGTCCCGGGTGCGAGCGTTGAGGTCAGAGTAACAGCACGAATTCCAGAGTGATGTTGCGATAGTGTGATTGTGCGATAGACCGAGTCTCTGGTGCGATTAGTGGGCAGTTCCGCTTGTTCCATTTCGTCTATAATTTATGTTGCTGGAAGCATGGAGGCTTGTTCTTTTGATCCTCCGGTTTCAATGGCTCTTGTTGTTAAGAGAGTTGACAAGAAGAGCTCACAAGAAGACCTAACAAAAAACGCGCCGACAGGAACGCCATGCAACTCGCTGAAATGTCACAAAACCGACATTACCAATTCTGGACGCTCCAGTTTATTGGTTGGACAGGCTGGGTAACCCTGTTTGCGCTGCGAGATGCCTATTGGGGTCAGCCCTTTGAGAGGATTCTCCTTTTGTGGGTGGATGCGCTGGCAGGTTTAGTCTTGACCACAGGGCTTCGGTACATCTATCAATATGTGTGGGATCGCCCGATTGTTGTGCGGTTGGTCACGGCCCTCAGTGCGTCTTATGTCTTCGCTGCCATTTGGCAGGCCATCAAAAATTATTCACAATTTAAATACTTTGACAAATTCGAGGCCGTCGAGAAGTACGGAAACTTTGCCTACATCAATGGTATTCTAGGCTATTCTTACTTCCTGTTGCTCTGTTGGAGCGGCATGTACTTCGGTCTCAAGTTTTATCGCCTGCTACAGGAAGAAAAAGAAAAAAGCATAAGAGCCGAATCCCTTGCCCATGAGTCTCAGTTACGCATGCTGCGTTATCAACTCAACCCTCACTTTCTATTCAACACGCTCAATGCGATATCGACGTTGATTCTCGAAAAAAATACTGACGTCGCCAATGCCATGGTCAGTAAATTGAGCAACTTCCTGCGTTACTCGCTCGACAAGGACCCCATGCAGAAAGTCGATCTGGAGCATGAGATCAACACCATGAATTTGTATCTCGAAATTGAACAGGTGCGCTTTGATGAGCGTCTTCAGGTTGAAATCAATATTGACGATGCCGCCAGGAAAGCGTTGGTGCCGAGTCTGATACTACAACCACTGGTGGAAAACTCGATCAAGTATGCGGTCGCCAATCGAGAGGAAGGTGGAAAAATTTCTATCAGGGGGCGGGTCTTTGCCGGTGACCTGCTGCTAGAGGTGATGGACAATGGCCCCGGTATACCCGTAGAACAGGGAGAATTGCCTGTATTCAAAGGGGTAGGACTCGCGAACACTCAGAACCGTTTACAAGAGCTATATGGTAATAAACACTCTTGTAAGTTTGGTTCAGCACTTCCCCACGGGTTGAAAATAGAAATTCGCCTACCATTTGAAACGGAATAGTGATGCCAGATTCAGTACTGAAAACCATTATTGTCGATGATGAATCCCTCGCCAGGCGAGGACTTAAACTTCGCCTTGATAATCTGGACAATATCGACATCATCGATGAGTGTGCCAATGGTCGCGAAGCCTTGGTGGCGATAGCTGCACATGCGCCAGATCTGGTATTTCTCGATATACAAATGCCAGGGCTCAGTGGTTTCGATGTCATCGCCAATCTGCAACAAGACAATATGCCAATGATAATTTTTGTCACGGCATTCGATGAATATGCATTGGAAGCCTTTGAGGTTCACGCCGTAGACTATCTTTTAAAACCTATCGACACAGATCGACTCGAAGCAGCGGTGAATCGTGCAAGATCGCGCATGTTACAAGAAGGTTCAATCACCGACAAACAGCGCCTTCTTGATCTGGTTATCAGTATCACAGGTAAGTCTGAAACCTCAGTTGCCCAGTTGATGAAAGAGCAGGGTAGTGCCAAAGCTTACCCGGATCGCATTGCGATCAAAGATGGAGGTGAAACCACACTTGTGCCAACAGAGGACATCGATTGGGTGGATGCCGCAGGTGACTATATGTGTGTTCATGCCAAGGATCAGACACATATTATGCGCGTGACGATGAAGGAACTTGAGACACAGCTGGATCCAGCGAGCTTTCAACGCGTGCATCGCAGTACGATCGTCAACCTGGACAGAGTCGAGAAGGTCTGTTCGCACATGAATGGAGAGTTTCATCTGGTATTGAATAATGGCAGCACCGTGAAGATGAGCCGTTCCTATAAAGAAAAAGTAAAACACTTCTT
>CAZAZB010000200.1:0-7488 GCA_964489485.1 uncultured Pseudomonadales bacterium
ATCTCAATCGTTGGGATATAAACAAGTCCGGTTCGCTGGCTAAACGACATTGGGTGCCAATTATGACCACCCGGCGGACCTGGCATAACCATCGTCATTTCTTCCGACCAATCAGCCCGACCGGTTTCGACGGGTCTTCCTGTATCCATGTCAACGTGGCTTGCCCAATTGATCGGCGTGTATTTCTCTGCCGAAAGAAGCTCACCGGTTTCTCGATCAAGCACATAGAAAAAACCGTTCTTGGGTGCCTGCATGATGACCTTGCGGACATCACCGTTAATCTCCAGTTCCGCCAGGATCATGTGCTGGGTGGCGGTGTAATCCCAGGATTCACCTGGCGTTGTCTGGTAGTGCCAGATAAGGCGTCCGTTGTCCAGATTAACAGCGAGTATAGATGCCAGGAACAGGTTGTCCCCTCCTCCCGGGCTTCGTTGTTTACGGTTGTACTGCGAACTGTTGCCAACGCCCACATACAGTAGGTTTAATTCGGGATCATAGGCAAAAGAATCCCAGACCGTTCCGCCAAGCCCCGTTTCCCAGAGCGAATCCTTAGACCAGGTTTTTTGGGCGATAAGTAACTCAGGATGTTCCACAGGTCCATCAAAGCTCGTGGGTACTGTATAAAATCGCCACTCCAGCTTACCTGTCTGGGCGTTGTAGGCGCTGAAATAACCGCGAACACCGTACTCTGCACCACCATTGCCGATGATTACCTTGTCTTTTACAACACGCGGTGCGCCGGTAATCGTATAGGGTTTTGTCTGGTCGGTGGTTTCGACTTGCCAGACGAGTGACCCATCTCTGGCATCCAGTGCAATGAGCCGCCCATCGATGGTGCCTACATAGACCTTGCCTTTCCACAAGGCGACACCTCTGTTAACAACATCGCAGCAGGCATTCCTGCCAGCAGAGCCAGGCACTTTTGGATCGTAGCGCCACAGTTCCTTCCCGGTGATGGCGTTGATGGCATATACCTTGCTCCATGAACCGGTCGTATAAATCACACCATTGACAACAATAGGAGTGGCTTCCAGTCCGCGTTTCGTTCCTGTTTCATAGGACCAGGCAAGCTTTAGGTTCTTGACATTTTCCCTATTGATATCCTCCAGTAGGCTGTAGCGTTGCTCCGAATAGGTTCTACCATAGGCTAGCCAGTTCTGGGATTCAGAATCTGCATGAATTATTCGGTTCTCATCGATCTGAATTGAATCGAAGAAGGTGACCGGCGAATCCGACTGAGCAAAAGTCAGCAAAGGTAAGAACAACAGCAACATCATTCGAATCACAATAAAACCTCTGAGCCTATCTGGTCAGGGAATATATCAGGGAACAGCGGTGATCGCCGATTATATTCTAGTCGGATCGAACTCATGCTTGAGTATTGCCATAATAATGGCATCGACGTACTCACCCTGCCAGAGCAGTGCATCCCTTCTGATCCCTTCCTGAACAAACCCATTCTTCTCATACACATGAGCGGCTCTTGGGTTGAACGCATAAACCTCCAGTTCAACCCGATGTAATGATAATTGCTCAAACGCAAACGTCAGGATCAGCTTCGTCGCTTCCGTGCCATACCCCATACCAAAAAACTGCGGGTCATATAATGCGATGCGAAAACCCGCGGATTGATTAACTTCATCGATGTCACTCAGTACAATTTCGCCAATAATCCCTGAATGTCCGTCCAGGCGTTCGATGGCGTAATCAACCCGGTCATCGGCGTCTATCACGCGAGCGCAATGTGACTCTATCTCCTCGAATGTGAAACTCTGCTGGGTTCCGGTTAGCCTGTTGGTCTCTTCAAATTGGAGAGATCTGTACATGGCATCTGCATCATTGACATTGATGGGGCGCAGCTTAACTCGATTTCCAGTGAGCAAGGGTTTATCTGGCATTGCCGTTTTCCTTCTAAAAGCTGATTGTATGTGACCCCACCCATGGCATGCCAGTCTCCCATGGTCTAATCTTGCAGGTTCTTTGTCATCATCCATTCAGCTAAAATTCATCATGATCCCACAACCCTTAACAGCATCCTCTTTTGCACCCTTCGGTGACGTCATTGAACTATCTTCTGCAAAAGAAGAGCGTTCAATCAACGATGGCAACACGCTTCGCTATCATGATCTGGCAAAACTTTCCCTCAGCAAAGATAACGGTATTGCGCTTATCAATATTTTTCGATCCACGCCACTTGCAATGCCCCTTGAACTGAAGTCAATGGAGTTTCACCCAATGTCCAGCCAGGCGTTTTATCCATTGTCTGATCATCCCTACCTCGTAATGGTGGCACCTGCTGGTGATCTGGATGAATCGAAGATCCAGGTATTTCTCGCCAGTTCTGATCAGGGCGTTAACTATCACCCAGGCACCTGGCATCACTACAGTCTTGCGCTAAAGGGTGTCTCCGACTTCCTGGTGATTGATCGGGGTGGGCCGGAAGAAAACTGCGTTGAAGCCACGCTCGTGGAACCCATCATTATTAATCTGGACCTTTGAACATGACAGCATCACCACAAAAGCTCGCTGCTTTCCTCAAAGCCTATTCGGATTCGTCATTTACCAACCCCCATGAAGTGGTTCTTCATGAAGCCCCGCCTGATTGCATGGGCAACTTCACTCACATGGGTGCAAAATACTGGGGCTTCGAAACATCACGGCATAGAGCGACCCAGATCAATTCGACGCAAGATGGCTTTACTTTCAATGCAGATGCACACCACTGGTTCGATATAGGGCTTACACATCGATCTGAAGTTCACACAATCAGCGTGAATACAAAGTGGTTCACCGGCAACCAGGTGCCAGAAATTTCCATCGACCTGATTGATCGCACTGATAACGAACACAAAACGAACAAACACAAAACGGTTGTCTCGCACGCGATATTGAAACCGGACGCGATCCATGATTTCAGTATTGATAAACTTGTCGCAACAGATTGTCGCATCAGGTGTTACCACGAAGGTGGTATCGCTAGCGTCAACCTAACCGGTGCGCCCATAGAACCACTTTACGACCGGCCAAACCTGTTGGCGGATGCGCAGGTATCTCATACGTCGAACGACCATTATGGGAAACCGGAGGATGCGGTCGCGGGTAATCGCGGTGTATCCCACATGGTTGGTTGGGAATCAGCGAGAACCGGTTATGGAGAGAGCACCATTTTCACCCTGCCAAAACCCGCTGTGATCGATACGTGTATTGTCGACACTTACCTGCACAGACTCAACCCACCTTTGAGCTGCCACCTATTCGCGGCAAACCTGGCAATAGATAAACTCGAAGATGCGATTCATCTTCTACCCCGGTGGAAACTGGTGTTTTCCGATGGTACTGAAACCATTCCTGAGAACTTCCAGCAATTTATGCTTGAAAAGAAGTACCTGCCCGCACACAGGCAATTTGAGATAAAGCTACACAGTGAGAACGAATCACCCTGGCAACCGCTTATCTCATTCGCGGCACTCCAGGCAGACACATGGCATGAGTTTAACGAAATGGAATCCAGTTCGCCTTTTAACCTTATCTACTATATGCACTATCCCAATGGCGGCATTCACGGCATAAAACTCTTCGGTCAATATTCACAGCCGGTGTAAACCTTAATAACCCATCTTCCGATTTAGGCCGTTCACCCCCTTATAAGACGAAAGTTAAGTTGGTACATCTATCCGTTATCTCACTGGGGGATAAAAACATGGCAAACAGATGGAGTATGTCGATGGCCGTTGCCGCAGCGATGACCGTTTCACTGTTTTATTTGATGCAGACACTGATACAGAATGCCGGTAGCGCCTTCACCGAAGACACTACGCTCTCGTTAGTGGAGTTTGTTCGTGTACCGAAAGAGCGGCAACTGGAAGTGATTGACAATCACCCACAAAAACCGCAACCGCCGGATGAACCACCACCAATGGTCCAGCCTAGATTGACGGCAACCACTGTCGATTCCATCCCTGTTTCGATCGGTGCCATAGAAGCAGGGAAGGAAATTGGTCGAGGAAGTGGATTTGCCATCAGTGATGGAGATTATCTACCCATTGTCAAGGTTCAACCTCGTTATCCAAGACGCGCCTTGTCACGAGGAATGACCGGTTGGGTGATCGTGGAATTCACGGTATCCACCATTGGCAATGTCAAAGATGTTGTCGTTGTGAACAATTGCGCCTGGGTCAGTAAAGCTGGAATAGTCGGAGAATGTGACGGGCATCCAAACAGCGTGTTTGATTCCGCTGCTATAAAGGCAGCGACAAAGTTCAAATACAAACCCAGGGTCATCGATGGCAATCCAATCGGTACCGCCGGTGTACAGAACAAGATCACATTTGAGTTGGCCGAGGGTTGATGCCGGTCTACTTGTAGCACTGCATCCCGTATACCTTCACCTGGCAGAGCTTCAGCTGGAATAGCTTCTGGCCAATAGACAGTTCTAAACGGCTGAACCTTACGCCCGCAACATGATTATTGCTAGAATGAGATAGATGTTCAAAATTCGCCTGGTTGAACAAAAAAGAGGAGGTGCTTCAAATAAAACTGCAAGTTTCTTTTAGTGAGATTCTTTCACTGCCTGCCGATGAACCGGATGAAATTTACCCTTATGCCCCGGATTCAGATCAACAGTTCGCAGAGCTTTGTCTGCCGGAAAAGAAAACGAATGTACCCGTGGTCATGTTGATCCATGGTGGCTGCTGGGAATCTGTTTTTGATTTGAAACATGCCCATGCAATGTGTACGACGATAAGGAATGCCGGAATGGCAGAACTGTCCCGAGGGCTATCTCTTTGAGCCTTGCCAATATACAAGAACTCGACGACGCCGATGTGCTAGCCGGTTACCGGTCTCTATTTTCCCTGCCACCCAATACTATTTATCTCGATGGTAATTCTCTTGGTGCCATGCCCATAGGCGTCACTTCGCGAATTAAAAATACACTTGAAAAAGAATGGTCACAAGATTTAATTCTTAGCTGGAACACGAATAACTGGATCGACCTGCCTCTCAATGTCGGCGAGAAAATTGCACCTCTTATTGGTGCATCATCCGGTCAGGTCATCTGCACAGACACGACATCCGTCAACCTATTCAAGTTGTTAGCCACAGCAATGAAACTGAAGCCGGATCGTCATGAAATCCTGTCGCAGATTGATAACTTCCCAACCGATTTGTATATGGCACAAGGTCTCGCGGGTATGTTCCCTGACAACAGGCTAAGTGTGCACACCTGTACAGAAGATGAAATCAGTAACACACTCTCTACCGACACCCTGGTTCTCATGTTGACGCACACCAATTTTCGCACCGGTAAAATACACGATATGAAAGCGCTCACTCGCCTCGCCCATGAAAAAGGTGCGCTGGTCATCTGGGACCTGTCCCACAGCACGGGTGCAATGCCAATCCACCTTGATGCCTGTGGTGTTGATATGGCAGTTGGCTGTGGCTATAAATATCTCAATGGTGGCCCCGGCGCACCTGCCTTTCTTTATTTAACCAGGTCACTTCAGAACAAGGTCTCGCAACCCCTGAGCGGATGGATGGGGCATGAGAAACCATTCGACTTTAATCCGCTCTACGACCCGGGGAAAGGCATGCGCCAGTATCTTTGTGGCACACCATCCGTATTGGCAATGGCAGGCCTGGATGCAGCGCTAGATATCTTTGCCACAGTGGATCTTCAGCAAATCCAATCCAAGTCACAACAATTGGGTGACCTGTTTATTTCGCTGGTTAGCCAGGCTCACCTGGATCTAAACCTGATATCACCAACCGACGGTCGACTCCGTGGCAGTCAGGTCTCCTTCACACACCCGGAAGGCTATTCAATCATGCAGGCGCTTATCGCAAAAGGCGTGATCGGGGACTTCAGGGAACCGGATATTATGAGGTTTGGATTTGCGCCGCTTTATATTCGATATGCAGATGTAGAAGCCGCTGTGACCACAATGAAAAATGTGATTGAGGAAAAAGCATATTTTGCACCGCAGTATCAGATGAAGAACCAGGTAACCTGATGATCCAGCTTCTATGTTAAGACACCCCATTCTTTATACATTCAGACGCTGTCCCTATGCCATGAGGGCGAGAATGGGGTTGGCTTATGCCGGTATTCCATTCGAGATACGTGAAGTAAAACTGCAGAACAAACCAGCAGAAATGGTGAAAGTCTCATCAAAGGCAACTGTGCCAGTCTTGGTGATGTCTGACGGGGAAGTTCTTGACGAAAGTCTGGATATCCTGTTGTGGAGTCTCTCGGTAAGCGACCCAGATGGCTGGATGGGCTATCCATCAGAAAAGCTGGCACTAATGGCAGAACTGGTAGGCGAAGCAGACAATAGTTTTAAGGCGCATCTCGATCACTATAAGTATTCGGTTCGCTTCCCGGAAGAGTCGATGGAGACCTATCGAATCAAAGGAGAAGTCTTTCTGGCTAAACTTGAAACCATGCTCCAGGACACTTCTTACTTATTTGACCAAAAAGTATCTTATGCGGATATTGCAATCTTTCCGTTCATCCGCCAATTTTCCAATGTCGAGCCAGCGTGGTTTCAATCGGCACCATATCCAAATCTGAGATCCTGGCTGGTGTCGTTTCTGGAATGCGACCTGTTTTGTTCCATTATGAAGAAATACTCGCCGTGGAAATCGGAAGACCCGGAGATTTTATTCTCACCAGCAAGCATCCTGCGCCGTGAAAGTGGTCACTAATCAAGATACTCCCAACTCTCTGCTCCGTCAAAATGTCGTACACGTAAACCAGTCGTTATCGACGGATCAACCATACGGAAGTTCACTGCCATGTGGGTGCCTTCCTGATCTGGTGTCAGACTCTCCCAGTGCGTTGTACAACCACAGGACCTACAGCTATGCATGGCCAACATCTTGTCTCCATGAACATAGGCCAATGTCGCATTTTCTGCAGACAAAATATTGATATCCGCTATCGCCGCGTGAGCCCAGAGAGCGCCCAACCTACGACAGATAGAACAATTACAATCTGTCAACCACGCTGGCACCTCTTTCAACTCAAACGCAACAGCGCCACAATGACACTGACCGGAAACCATCATTTCACACTTAAAAAGTTGATGTTTAACACCAGGACGCCTGGGTTTGTGGCTGGGACAGGATTTCCATGACATTTGCCTCAATGACACGATACCCGACATTGCCATATATCTTCTGACGACCCTCATTCAGAACGAGGGTCGGACTCCCGGTAATACCAAATTCTTCTTTAGATTGAAGGTCCAATTCCACCGCGGCAAATGCGGCGCCGTTTCTCAACAATTTCTCTATCTTCTCCCTTGGCAGGGAAAGACTTTCTGCAATCGCCATATGCGCGTTGTAGTCAGAGATGTCGATCGCATCATTAAAAAATGCCATGCGGAGTTGCCATGCCGCAGTCTCAAAAATACTTTTTGCAGAATCTTCGACAGCCTGAGCCTCTACCAGCTCCCCAGCATTTTCAAGTAGCTGAATCGCCTT
>CAZAZB010000201.1:0-7476 GCA_964489485.1 uncultured Pseudomonadales bacterium
AGACTGTGTCAGACCAATCATGTCTATATCATTATTACCTACGTTTGCAGCCACTGCTGAATTGTCGGCAGCAGCCGCACCCAAATGATCCTGACCAGCCGCAATTTGATTATGCGTAGGTGTAGTAGCAGAGGTAGTAATTACACATGAGATTGTACCACTACCTACATCCGTAGTTACTGAAGCAGTACATCTATCCCAGCCCAGAGCAACATCAAGAGGCAACGTCAAAGTAGGCGAACCCGTGGGAGCAAGTTGTTCAATAGCCAACATTGGCCATTTACGGATTGTAGAATCAGCACTAGTTATATTAGCTGCGAGAAAGTCCCAACCATCAAACGTAAAGGCATGAGTATCCATATCATGGGATACTATGCCATCATCTTGTGTAAGATACAAAGCCTGAGATAACCTAGATTGAGTATCGGTGACACCTAAGGTAATAGCATCTTCTGATGCACAACCTATAGAGGCTATGATAGGGATCTCATCCATAGCCATCATATAAAATGCCCACCGATCCATCAATTGATATATTCGACCGTGAATCTCGATTCATAGAAGACCAACTAAAGCCCATCACGAAAGCATTCCCTGAACTCAATGTCATTTTTGAACACATCACGACGCGAGATGCAGTGGAATTCGTTGAACAATCATCAGTGAATGTGGCGGCCACATTAACGGTTCACCATCTTCTTTATAACCGTAACGATATGCTGGCCGGCGGTATCAGGCCAGTCTACTACTGCCTACCCGTCCTTAAACGAAACACACACCAGCAAGCCTTGATTGATGCCGCAACTTCAGGGAATTCAAAATTTTTCCTCGGCACAGATTCTGCACCGCATCCAAGAACTGCCAAAGAAAATGCCTGCGGCTGTGCAGCAGGTTGTTATACCGCGCATGCGGCGATTGAACTTTACGCGGAAGTGTTTGATGCACAAGGCAAGTTAGAACAACTGGAGGCTTTCGCGAGCCATCATGGGCCAGATTTCTATGGGCTTGCCAGAAATGATGACACCATAACGCTTGAAGAAAGACTCTGGCAGGTCCCGGATTCACTGCCATTCGGCCAGGACCAACTCATTCCAATACGAACAGGCGATCAGGTCCGTTGGACCGTTAAGGACTAATCATTGAGTGAAGATAAATTACCCATTGCGTATCGATTCCGCGGTTACCTACCGGTTGTTGTGGATGTAGAAACAGGCGGCTTCAATAACGAAACCGATGCACTGTTGGAGTTTGCCGCTGTTATCATCAAGATGGACGACAATGGCGTACTGTCCCCTGGTAAGCGGTATTTTCATAATGTCGAACCATTTCCAGGTGCCAATATCGAGCAATCATCTTTGGAGTTCACGGGCATTGACCCCTACAATCCGTTAAGGATGGCAGTGCAGGAGATCGAGGCCGTTAGCGAAATATTCAAAGCAATACGAACGGAAATTAAACACACTGGTTGCAACCGGGCAATTATGGTTGCTCACAATGCAACCTTTGACCACGGGTTTGTCAACGCTGCTGCTGACCGTTGCAACATCAAACGCAACCCATTTCACCCTTTCTCGACCTTCGATACCGTGAGCCTTGGTGGTCTGGCCTATGGCCAAACTGTGTTGGCAAGAGCCTGCGCTGCGGCGGATATTGAGTTTGATAGCGACGAGGCACACTCCGCTCGCTATGACTGCGACAAGACAGCAGAGATCTTCTGCAAGATTGTAAACACCTGGCGAAAGTTAGAAGCCAATAACAGGTAAATACCGGCTCGAACACTATCCGGCAGTGCGTTCTAATTGGGCGTTCTATTAGTGGTGCCTTCTATTAGTGGTGTTCTATCCGTGAAGCGTTACAACCGTAGGTACGCTATAAGCCGTAAGCGTGCGCTAGCAGGCTAAGGGGGTGCGTTGCGGCGGAACCGTCACCCAGACCGTGCGCGATATGTGACCCTGCCATGGCACAATCACTCGTGTAGTAATCTGCATTGCTATCTTTAACCCGTTTTACGACAGGTTTTAGAATCTTCATGGCAGCGTCATGTTTCTCGGATTTAAAGGTATAGGTACCATCGTGACCGGAACAACGCTCGATCGGCAGGACCTCGGAATCTGGAACAAGCTGAAGTATGTCCCGCGTCTTCAACCCAATATTCTGCACACGTTGGTGGCAAGCTACCTGATAGGAAATTTTCCCTAACGAATTAACGAAGTTTGTATTGAGCAAACCTTCTTTATGTCTCAACATCAGATACTCAAAGGGATCGAACATTGCCGCCTGGACTTTCCTTACCCTGGATTCTTCCGGATACATCAGGGGTAATTCCTGCTTGAACATCAGCGTGCAGGAAGGAATGAGCGTGATCACATCGAAACCTTCATCTACCCACTTTGAGAGCCTGGGAATGTTGTGAACTTTCATCTGCTCTACAGCGTTAAGATCTCCCAGCTCATATTTTGGCATCCCACAGCATTTCGCGTCGCGAATAACCTCAACGGGAATCCCATTGTGTTCGAATATCCGGATGAACTCTTCACCCAGGTCGGGGGCATTGTAGTTGCCATAGCAGGTGGCAAATAACGCAACTTTCCCGCGCGTCGTTTCTGTTTCCTTCACCTCGACAACGGCTGCCTGGCGGTTCCGTGTACGCCGATTTAAGGTGCGGCTCTCGTAGGCAGGTAGGCTCGCATCAGGATGAATCCCAAGCGATTTGTCTAACAAATTCCTGAAGGGTTTAACCTTATTAACGGCATTGGCCACCTGCGCTATGCCAGGTGTACTAATAAATGAACCCATCTGGTCGGTGGAGGTAATCAACCGATCGCGAAATTTGCTTTTATTATGATGAAATTTGACGGCCTTCGCCCGAAGCATCAGATGTGGAAAATCTACATTCCATTCATGTGGGGGGACGTAAGGACACTTCGTCTGGTAACACATATCACATTGAAAACAATGATCTATTACCTGGTCATAATCTTCCCGGGCAACACCATCGACTTCCATGGTGTCTGATTCATCGACAAGGTCAAATAGCGTCGGAAAGGACTCACAGAGATTGAAACACCTCCGGCAGCCATGACAAATATCAAACACACGCTCCAGTTCGCTGGTTAACTTCTCCTCATCGAAGAACCACCACTCTTTCTGACCAAGCGGGTGTCGCGTTGGTGCGTCAAGGCTACCTTCTCTACTCATAGACTGTTCAGACTTGTGAACTAGCTATCAAGACCGTCCAATGCCTTCTGGAAGCGATTAGCATGTGATCGCTCTGCCTTGGCAAGCGTTTCCATCCAGTCAGCAATTTCATCAAAGCCTTCATCGCGAGCAGACTTGGCCATACCGGGGTACATATCCGTGTACTCGTGAGTTTCACCGGCGATAGCAGCCCTGAGGTTGTCTGAAGTCGGACCAATGGGTAGGCCTGTCGCAGGGTCACCGGTTTCTTCAAGATATTCCAGGTGTCCGTGAGCATGGCCCGTCTCACCTTCCGCGGTTGACCGAAAGACAGCGGAGACATCGTTGTAGCCTTCGACATCTGCTTTGGCTGCGAAATAAAGATAGCGTCGATTTGCCTGGGATTCCCCGGCAAATGCATCCTTCAAATTCTGTTCTGTTTTACTGCCTTTAAGATCCATGTTCGCGCCCCTTCTATTGGTTCTATTGTTAGTTCTATTACTAGTTCTATTATTGATGCTTATCTATACCTGGCTTTCAATATACCCGGCATTCTGCGGGTAATGAAAGAGTAATCCGAGTATACCGATGCACCCCCTCTTGTGAAAGTCGCTGTTGCGACGAGTGAGTGGATGCTGTATCCAATGGACTAGGACGCGTCGGCAGCCTTCGCCGCCGCATCTGTGATCATCGGCTGCAACTCGCCACTTTGATACATCTCAGCGATGATATCGCTACCACCGACCAGTTCTCCATCGACAAATAGTTGTGGAAAAGTAGGCCAATCCGAAACCTGCGGCAGGTTCGCGCGAATATCAGGATTTGAGAGGATATCGATATAGGCAAATTTTTCACCACATGCCATCAATACCTGTGTAGCCTGAGCGGAAAAGCCACACTGGGGTTGGTCGGGAGATCCTTTCATATAGAGCAACACCGGGTTGCTGCCAATCTGGTCTTTAATCGTGTCTAAGATTTCCATTTGTACGGTTCCGTTTCAGGGTCATTTTAATCGTATAAAATTAAATTATAACATTGTGCTAGTGACCGGCAACTCTTACCGTTAATTACTCTGGATTACCAAAGCCACCACCTCCCGGTGTTTCTATTCGCACTATCTGTCCCGCCTTGACCGACAACTGACATTTCCCCGGTAGCACCTTGCCATCGAGAAAGTTCTTACCCACCAGGCCAGGAAGTCCGCCTGCAAGCCCCGGCGGACAGTGAGTGCGGCGTTCCGTAATGAGAGTCACTTCCGCAGATGCGAGAAACTCAAATGTTCGAACCAGACCATCTCCACCAGAATAATGACCGGCACCTCCTGATTGACGCCGAATGGCATATTCCTGCACTCGCAGTGGGTAGTGCATCTCCAGGCTTTCAATGGGCGTGTTCAGCGTATTCGTCATGTGACACTGAACGGCTGATGCACCCTGACAACCAGGCATGGCGCCGCTTCCACCTGCAATTGTTTCATAATAATCCCAGGGTTCGTCACCATCATGATTACCCATAGCAACATTGTTCATGGTCCCCTGACTGGATGCGGGTATCCTTTCCGGGATCGCATCCGCCAGGGCGCCAAGAACCACATCCACAATACGCATGGACGTTTCGACATTCCCAGCCGCTGTGGCGGCAGGTCGAATGGCGTTCACCAGCGTGCCTTTCGGTGCACGAAGGGATATTGCATTAAACACCCCGGCACAGGCAGGCGTGTGATCCGGTAGCAAACACCTGAAGCAATAAAAAACGGCTGCAGCTGCCACTGACAAGGGACAGTTGATATTTCCCTTTACCTGTTCAGCTGTTCCGTCAAAATCGACAACAATCGCTTCATCACGAACATTGATGGTGACTGCAATTCTGACATCCTGATTGCCATAACCGTCATCATCCATCATGTCCACGTTCTGATAACAGCCATTGGGTATGTTCTTTAAAGCAGCGCGTGCAAGTCGTTCCCCATAGGCATTGATTTCTTTGACGCCAAGGTGGAAACCCTCAATACCCAATTGTGCGACGAGATTCAGGATGCGCTGTACGCCGACGTTATTGGCGCTCATCTGAGCGGCAAAGTCCCCTCCAACATCAGCGCCCTGCAAAGCACCCAGTTTCGCCATTTCAGATTCGACGAGAATACCCGCTGCCACCAATTTTGTGGGTGGGATGATGAGACCTTCTTCCGCGATGCTGCTGGATATTGGCATGGATCCCGGGCTAGCGGCGCCAATATTGGCATGGTGAGCCCGGTTGGTGACAAATCCCAGCAGGTCGTTCTGGACGAAAAATGGTGACACCAGAGTGACATCCGGCAGATGCGTTCCACCAAGGAATGGATCGTTCACCGCCAGGACATCTCCTTGCTGCCAGTTCACACCACGAACGATGTCTCTCATTGCATAGGCCATACTACCGAGATGAACCGGTATATGGGCTGCCTGAGCGAATAGTTCTCCTTCTGCGTCAAAAAGAGCACAGGAGAAATCCAATCTATCCTTAATATTGGGGGAAAATGCGGCCTGACGCAGCACAACGCCCATCTCCTGACAAATGGATTCAACCCGGCTTACGAGTATTGAAAGTTCAATTGGCGTCATGGGCAACAAACAACAAATCGGCTTTCGAGTTTACCCAATCTGGTTTATCATCGCTTCCTTTTTCCCTCTGGGGAATTTTCTGGCGTTCGGTAGAATTGGCTCGACTGGAAGTACTTCCAACAATTTGGCCGAACAATTTATTCGAACAATTTATTCGAACAATTTATTCGAACAATCACCTTCCACAACAAGAGCAGTTTCATGACAAATCCATTGATGCAAACTTATGGTCGACAGGATATTTCCTTCGTAAAAGGCGAAGGTGCCTGGTTGATAGATGACAAAGGCAATCGCTACCTTGATGCCATTGCAGGGATTGGCGTCAATGCGCTGGGGCACGGCAACGCTGCCGTCACCAAGACAATTACCGGGCAGGCTACTGATCTGATCCATACGTCCAATCTGTATCGCATTCCAAAGCAGGAAGAACTGGCAGCAAAGTTGGTTGAGGTTTCCGGCATGGACAATATGTTTTTTGGAAACTCTGGCGCCGAAGCGAATGAGTGCGCGATTAAGATCGCTCGCCTTTACGGTAAACAAAAGGGTAATGAAACACCGACAATCATTGTAACCGATGCCTCGTTTCACGGGCGCACACTGGCAACGCTAACGGCCACTGGCAGCAGGAAGGTTCAGGCTGGTTTCGAACCGCTGGTCAATGGATTTCTGCGTGTTCCGTTCAACGACATAGAGGCGATCAATCAGGTCGCTTCTAATAACAACAGCATCGTTGCTGTCATGGTAGAACCAATCCAGGGGGAAGGCGGTATACAGATTCCGGATGACGACTATCTAAAAGAGCTGCGCAAGGTTTGCGACGCCAATGGCTGGTTCTTGATACTTGATGAAATTCAAACGGGTAATGCCAGGACGGGCAGCTATTTTTGTTATCAGCAAGCTGGCATTCTCCCTGATATCGTTACCACGGCTAAAGGGCTGGGAAATGGTATGCCCATTGGTGTCTGCCTGGCAAGAGGCAAGGCTGCAAGCGTATTTAAGCCTGGCAACCATGGCTCAACTTTTGGCGGTAATCCACTTGCCTGTGCAGTCGCATCCACCGTTGTCGATGAAATACAGCAGAATCATATCGCTGATCACGCCAACGAAATGGGTGAGCGAATGCGAGCTAACTTTAGCGCACGACTCGGCAGCCTTAACAATGTAAAGGACATTCGTGGCAAGGGGCTAATGATCGGTGTAGAACTGGACAGCAACTGTACAGACCTCGTGAAGCGGGCGCTGGATAGAGGTCTGTTGATCAATGTCACCGCAGAAAAGGTTATCCGAATCCTACCGCCACTTATTATTAATGCCGACGAAGCGGATCAGATTTGCGATATTATCTGTTCGTTGATTGAAGAAGATTAGGGATTGAAGAAGACTAGAGATTGAGGAAGATCAGGGATTGAGGAAGATCAGGCTTAGGCAATGAGTTCGGTGATAGGTATTTTTCTACCAATGCCGAACCCTTGGGCAAAATCTACGCCGATCTCGCGCAGGATCTCCAACACTTCATCATCTTCTACATATTCGGCGATGGTCTTCTTGCCCATAAAATGACCGATCTCATTGATTGATTTGACAACGGCATAGTCGCTGGGACTCGTCTTGATATCCTTCACAAAAATGCCATCAATCTTCAGAAAATCTACGGGAAGATTTCTTAGATAAGAGTAGGAAGAGAGACCTGTTCCAAAAT
>CAZAZB010000202.1:0-7421 GCA_964489485.1 uncultured Pseudomonadales bacterium
CTGTATTTGATGCTGACTATGTGACCGGGGGGGTGGATCAAACTTATCTGGCAAGAATTCAGTCAAAGCGAAATGATGATGCAAAGATGGCAAGAAATGCTGATAGTGGTGAGGTTATTGAGTTGCACAATCAAGCCTAGGGAGTGAAGTTGCAGTCGTCCCTGTTCACCCCTCACCGGAATTGAGTATGACCAGTCCGCTAAACGATACAATCGAAAAAATTGGCACAGTCGTCCTGGGTAAGGAACACCAGATCAAACTAGCATTGACCTGTCTGCTTGCCAGGGGACACCTGCTTATCGAAGACTTACCGGGTATGGGCAAGACCACCTTATCCCATGCGTTGGCAAAAGTATTAAACCTCAGTTATAACCGAATTCAGTTTACAAGCGATCTGCTGCCTGCAGATGTTCTCGGTGTATCGATTTTTGACAAGGATTCAGGGGAGTTTACGTTTCACCCAGGTCCGATTTTTGCGCAGCTTGTTCTGGCTGATGAGATCAATCGAACCACACCAAAAAGTCAGAGTGCACTTCTCGAAGCGATGGAAGAACGGCAAGTGACTATTGAAGGGAAAACCAGACCTCTGCCTGTTCCATTTTTTGTCGTCGCCACTCAGAACCCCAGCACCCAGGCGGGGACTTTTCCGCTGCCGGAATCACAACTGGATCGATTTTTGATGCGAATCGAGCTGGGTTATCCGGATTTGGCTGCGGAACGAATCCTGCTGAAGGGAGAGGACAGGCGAGCTGTACTTGAACGATTGGAAACGACCATGAATATTCACGAGCTGGAATCTCTTCAAACGGAAGCACAAGCCGTAAAGGTTTCTGAAGCATTGCTGGATTACATACAACGACTCGTTCAATACACCCGTCAGGCACCCGAATTTGCCCATGGCTTGTCGCCCCGCGGTTCTCTGGCGTTACTGGCTTGTGCTAGAGCCTGGGCTTTTATTGAAGGTCGCACGCATGTTGTCCCGGAGGATGTTCAGGCCGTTTTGCCCTCTGTGGTAGAGCACAGGCTGCGCGAGGCCGCTGACTTTTCAGGGCATGGCGGTTCCGCACTGGCGCAACGCATGTTAACCCGGGTTGATATTATTGGCTAATATGAGATTCCATGACGGCGCGCAAGCATCTGATGTCTGAAACTGTGCATACAGGTTCCAGGGGCGATTTTACATTCTGGCGCTCTGCACGATTCCAGCGTTGGCTCGACAGGCGAATGCCACCATCTCATTCGATCACCCTGGATCAACGGAAAATATTTATTCTTCCTACACGGGAAGGTGTGCTTTTCAGCTTGTTAATCATTTTTATGGTGCTCGCCGGGATTAACTATCAGAATAGTCTTATTTTCGGGTTGGCATTTCTGCTGGCGAGCCTGTTCATGGTTAGCATTCTTCATACCTATAGAAATCTCTCGGGGTTAACGATACTCGCCGGGTCTACGCAACCTGCATTTGCAGGGGAAGATGCCGAGTACACTATCACTTTGAAGCGCCTGGGTGACCGCACCTATGAAGCATTGTTGGTCGGGTGGGATCAAGAAATGTTGCAGGATGCAGACCTTATTGAAGACGAAGAAGTTCAGGTCAGGCTTTATGTAGAAACTGCCCGGCGAGGAAGACTGAACCCTGGACGAATGATGATTCGTACCTATTATCCTGTGGGTCTATTTCGCGCCTGGTCCTGGGTCGACCTGGACATGACGTCGGTTGTCTATCCCAGGCCCATCCCGGCAGGTGCAATTCCTGCGAGTGCCAGTACAAACAATGAAGGAGAGTTGATTCATCGCGAAGGAGTAGACGATTTTTATGGTCTTCGCGATTATCAACATGGTGATCCCTTAAAACATGTGGCGTGGAAGTCTTACGCCCGCACGGGAGAACTTCTGACAAAACAGTTTGCAGCTTATGCAGACAGACGCGTCTGGTTAGATTGGAACTCATTCCCGGGGCTGGATACAGAAGGGCGCTTAAGTCGGCTCTGTTACTGGGTATTGCAGGTTGCTGATACCAGTGATGAGTATGGACTTAGACTGCCTGGTATTGAGATCACACCGGACAGAGGGATAGAACATCGTGAGGAAGTCCTGAAAGCACTGGCACTTTTTCAGATTGAATCCCGGGGTCGAGAGGAATGAACGATTACCAGATCCCCAGAAATAGTCTTGCCTGGATGTTGGTTGCACTGGCGGCAGTTGTGGCGCCACACCTGCTTCGACTGCCCCCTGGCGTAACTGTTTTATGTGTCAGTAGCATTTTATGGCGAGTCATGGTTTTCCAGGGGCGTTGGTCCTATCCTGGCCGGTGGATAAAGGCGGTGCTGGTTTTTGGTGGTGTCGCCGGGCTTGGTATCGGCTATGGAACCTTTCTCGGTCTTGATCCCTGGGTTGGTCTACTCATCATGATGTCTGTCTTGAAATTGTTGGAGATGCACAATAAAAGAGATGCGCACATTGTCATTCTGTTAAGCTATTTCGTAGTGCTGACGGAATTCCTATATGAACAGGGAATTCCCTACGCCTTATATATGTATCTCTGCGTCACAATGATTACTGCCGCACTGGTTGGTCTTAATCAAACCAGAAGTCATCTTAAACCCTGGTTGACCTTTAAAAAGGCAACGATACTGCTGACGCAGTCACTCCCATTGATGATCGTGTTGTTTGTTTTGTTTCCCCGCATTCCTCCTCTCTGGTCTGTGCCCCTTCAGTCTGGTAAAGCGACCACCGGGGTTACAGATAGAATGACACCAGGAAATATCGCGCAACTGACACAGTCCGACGGTTTGGCTTTTCGTGCGACATTTGAAGGAGAGGTCCCCTTACCTCATCAGTTGTACTGGCGGGGATTAGTTCTGTCGCGTCTGGACGGTGATACCTGGTTGCAGGAAGCACAGGGCGCTTATGGACGGGTTCTCAGACCGGGTTCACAAACGGGTTGGCAGAATAATATCGAGCGACTAGGCGACGCGGTCAACTACACGGTGATACTGGAACCAACCAACCAGAACTGGTTGTTCAGTTTGACCATGCCAGAACCTATCAGCAAGGCAGGAATTGGTCTGGTTCGTGACTTCAGGTTTTTTTCTTTTCGGGAAATCAGATCGAAGATGAGCTATGACGTGACCTCATGGCTGAACTACCGGGGTGATGTTGATATTTCTGACGATTGGCGTAGGCGTTATACGCGGATCCCAGGCGGGAGTAATCCCAGAACCCGAGAGCTTGCAAGGTCTATTCGTGAAAGTTCAGTGGATACTGGCGACTTTGTACGAAATGTTCTGCGAATGTATAACCGTCAGGGTTTTGTCTATACGTTAAAGACGCCCATTCTCGGAGAGGACCCCATTGATGAGTTCCTGATTGACAGCAAGCGAGGATTCTGTGAGCACTACGCGGGTAGCTTTGTCTTCATGATGCGGGCAGTCGGGATTCCTGCACGGGTTGTCGTCGGCTACCAGGGTGGTGAGTACAATCGGATAGGAAACTATGTAGAGGTTCGCCAATATGACGCCCACGCCTGGGCAGAAATCTGGCAAGAAGGCAGCGGCTGGCTGCGAGTAGACCCGACCTCCGCTGTTGCACCAGACAGAATCGAAAGGGGGCTCGAGTCTGCGCTTGAAAATGAGGATACCTTCCTTGCAGGGCTTCCTCTGTCCTGGCTTAAATATCGCCAAACTCTGTGGTTGACGGAAATCAGGCTACAGTTGAGCGCCATGAGCCACTATTGGGATACCTGGGTCGTGGGCTATACGCCGACATTGCAATTGAGTTTGCTGAGACAGTATTTTGGTGATATTTCACGGCAAAGGCTCGGCATCATTATGCTCACCGCATTCTTCTCGATATTGGCCTTCGTCGCCCTGGCTATTCTCCACCGTCGTAGTCGTCATCTCTTACGACCGGTAGACAGGGAATACTTGCGCTATTGTGAACATCTCGCCCGTCGTGGTTTTCCGCGAAATGTTGGAGAGGGCCCTTCGGCTTACTTCCATCGAGTGAGTGAGGCCAGGCCCGATCTACAAGAATCAATGAGAGCAGTTACAGACGCCTATTTGCAAATGAACTATGTAGACGATAATCCAGACAAAATTGATAGATTGCGGCAAGCGATCCGCTCCTTTAGGCTTAGGACTTTCCTTGCCACTGGCTGATTTTCACAAAGTGTTCTTTCGGAGAACGAGATGACAAGAAAAATATTGGAGTACCCAGGTAAATCCCGAATCTCATTTCTGGTCTGGATTTTGGCGACTGTCTATTTACCAGCGAGTGTCGCAGAAGTCTCCGTGGGTCGTGGTCAGTCTTGTTCACCACTTGAAAGAACCATCGCACAGAACTGGTCTGCTGCAAAAATGGTGATGCTGCCCTATAAAGCGAAGATTAAAAAAGTAGATAGAGACTCGTTCTACTGCCTTTCACCACAGTACACGCGCAATGTCATGGAGCGACATGTTGCGCCTGGTACTGGCCTACGATGTTATTCTGACCCGGAACGCCTGGGATTGGGCATCTGCTGTGATTCAAAGTTGTCAACCTGCGCACGCCTTCGTCCTGAACTCGTCCCCGAGGCTTTCCAGCAGAAGAAAGAGAAAGAATACAAGAAGTCTGCTTCAGACTGGGTGAAACCGCCTAGCGACAAGGATCAATGGTAGATCCTTGTCGGTGGCGAGTAGCTACTCAGTTATTTGGCTTCTTCACATCGACGATATTCATCAGGGGAATGGTCACCTGATCTGCCGCTTTCTGGAATGATTCAATCTGATCAAAATTCAGATAGCGATAGATATCGTCCGCCATGGTATCGAGGTTCCTGGCATAGGACATGTACTCTTCAACTGTTGGCAATTTACCCAGAATACTGGAGACAGATGCAAGTTCCGCAGATGACAGATAGACATCAGCGCCATCACCAAGCCGGTTAGGAAAGTTTCTGGTCGAGGTGGACACACAGGTTGAGTTAGGTGCAATTCGTGCCTGGTTTCCCATGCACAACGAGCAACCGGGCATTTCGGTACGGGCGCCTGCCCTGGCAAAAATGTTGTAAACACCTTCTTCCATCAACTGGTGTTCATCCATCTTGGTTGGCGGCACAATCCACAATCTAGTCGGAATTGATTTCGCATCGGCCAACATGCTGGCAGCGGCCCGGAAATGACCGATATTTGTCATGCAGGAACCAATAAACACTTCATCAATTTTTGCACCGGCGACTTCCGATAGTGGTTTGATATCATCCGGATCGTTTGGACAGGCAAGAAGAGGCTCTTTGACCTCGTTAAGATCTATTTCGATGATCTCAAAGTACTCTGCATCTTCATCTGGCTCCATCAGTACAGGATTCTCTAACCATTCTTCCATGGCAGTGATGCGCCGACCGATCGTACGTGCATCGCCGTAACCCTCGCTAATCATCCATTTCAGCAGTGTGACATTGGAGCTGATGTACTCGACCATCGAATCTTTGCCGAGCCGAATGGTACAACCTTCTGCAGAACGTTCAGCAGAAGCATCGCTGATTTCAAATGCCTGCTCGACTTTAAGGTCTGGTAGCCCTTCAATTTCAAGAATTCTGCCGGAGAAGACATTTTTCTTACCTTCTTTTTCAACCGTCAAAAGTCCTTTTTGGATTGCCGCGTAGGGGATTGCATTGACCAGATCACGCAGGGTAATACCAGGCTGCATTTTACCTTTAAAGCGAACCAGTACAGATTCAGGCATATCCAGTGGCATGACACCGATGGCCGCCGCAAAGGCGACCAGGCCTGAGCCCGCAGGGAAACTGATGCCCATTGGAAAGCGCGTGTGGGAATCACCGCCGGTTCCGACTGTGTCCGGTAGCAGCATTCTATTGAGCCAGGAATGGATAATGCCATCACCCGGGCGCAGCGCAACGCCGCCGCGTGTCTGAATGAAATCAGGGAGGTTGTGTTGTGTATCTATGTCGACGGGTTTTGGATAAGCCGCGGTATGACAGAAAGACTGCATCACGAGATCTGCCGAGAAACCAAGACAGGCGAGTTCTTTTAACTCGTCTCGAGTCATTGGTCCAGTTGTATCTTGTGAGCCAACCGTTGTCATCTTGGGCTCACAATAAGTCCCGGGTCTTACGCCTTCAACTCCGGATGCCTTGCCGACGATCTTCTGCGCAAGTGTGAATCCTTTGCTGGATTCGATGGGCGGAGCCGGTTTCCGGAAAGTATCGCTCGGACCCATCTCCAGGCATTCCCGTGCTCTTTCCGTTAAACCGCGTCCAATAATCAATGGGATTCTGCCGCCAGCCTGTACCTCATCCAACAGGACTTCAGTCGCAAGTGTAAATTCAGAAATAGTTTCACCCGTTTCTTCGTTGGTGATTTTTCCTTCATAAGGGTAGATTGAAATGACATCACCCATCTCCATTTTGGATACATCACATTCAATGGGAAGGGCGCCTGCATCCTTCATTGTATTAAAAAAGATAGGGGCAATTTTGCTACCGAGCACGACGCCACCATCTCTCTTGTTGGGGATATTTGGAATATCATTGCCCATGTGCCAGAGCACAGAGTTTGTTGCAGATTTTCTGGAAGACCCGGTACCGACAACGTCACCAACGTAGGCAATGGAATGCCCCTTGTTCTTCAACTGGTCTATCGTTTGCAGTGGTTTGTCCATTGTATTAACGAGCATTTCAGTCGCGTGCAGCGGAATATCAGGCCTGCTCCAGGCGGCACCAGCAGGAGAGAGATCATCGGTATTGGTTTCGCCAGCGACCATAAAGACTGTCATGGTGATTTTTTCTGGCACCTTGTCTTTGTTTGTGAACCATTCAGCATTTGCCCAGGATTCCAACAACGCCTTTGCATACTTGTTGGTTTTAGATAGTTCGACGACATCGTGGAATGCATCAAACATTAGCAACGTGCCAGACAAGCCTTTCATTGCGGTTTCCGCGACTTCGTCATCGTCGAGAAGTGAAATCAGAGGTTCAATGTTATAACCGCCCAGCATGGTGCCGAGCAGTTGTGTCGCATGATTTTTGTCGATGACGGGTGAGACTGTCTCACCCTTGGCCACTGCGGTCAGAAAGGCGGCTTTAACATAGGCAGCATCATCAACACCCGCAGGGACGCGATTGGTGATCAGATCAACAAGAAAACCTTCTTCGCCAGCCGGTGGTGCTTTTAATAACTCGACTAAATCGTTAACCTGTTCCGCCGAAAGGGGAAGGGGATCAATATTTTGTTCGGCTCTCTCTGCGACATGTTTTCTGTATGCTTCCAGCACTATCTATATCCTCTTGAGGGTGTTCTTTTGACTATGAAAAAGGGGGCATATTTTACCTGATTTCGACTCAGAAGTTAAGGCGAGTAATGGGCCTATTGGCTGGTAAGACTATGAATGTGAACAAATTTTTGTACTGCAAAACGCCAGAT
>CAZAZB010000203.1:0-7404 GCA_964489485.1 uncultured Pseudomonadales bacterium
GCCAGACCTAGCTGAATGAAGCCATCCATTCGACGGGCCTCCTTAGCTGGTAGATAGGCACTGATGTCAAATTCAGGTATTGAACCACCAATACGAACGGGAAAGCCCTCTGTATCGAAGGACGTAATTGTCGAGATGCCACTACGACTGGCCAGCAAACCCTCCCAGGAACTTTCTACCGTCGCTCCCAGCGGTGTCATCATGCCAAGTCCAGTGACAACGACTCTACGCTTATTCACAACAGCTACCTGCTCTCACGGAAACTTCCCTGCATTTTTATTCTGCTAAGTCCTGAATCTCACGCAATTCTGGATGCGCAATGCCACACGGGACAACACCGAAAAAAAGCCGCAATCACATTTATGTGAACGCGGCCTATTTTTCCTGGGTACACCTATTCAATCACTTCAGTCAAGATGCCAGCAATACCAGAATATGCCGGTTAGACGTGAATATTAGGAATGAGACTCGATATAGTTGACAGCTTCCTTAACGGTCGTGATCTTCTCCGCTTCTTCATCAGGAATTTCCGTCTCGAATTCTTCTTCAAGCGCCATGACAAGCTCGACGGTATCAAGGGAATCAGCACCCAGATCTTCAACAAAGGAAGCTTCCAGTGTTACTTCGTCCTCTTTGACTCCTAACTGTTCACACACCAGTTTCGTCACTCGTTCTACGATGGTACTCATGCTTTTGTAATCTCCTACATATGTAATTGCAGCCAAGCTGCGCTAGTTTAATGAAATGCCAGTTGCGGTAGCAAGCACTTTTCACCTTGGCCATAAATTCCTATTCCTGCCAGGCCGCGAGTTTCCTACTATACTCTTAGCTGGCGGTGAATAGCTGGCGGTGAATAGTTAGCGGTGAACAGTCGACACTGGACTATTCTGGATAGATAAAGAAGGTGCCATGCAAATTGCAAATTTTGTTATTCGATGGAATGTTAACCCATGTACATTCCACCATTGATATGGATGGTCTCACCAGTGATATATCCAGCAGATTCGCTCGCAAGAAAAACGACTAACGCCGCTATTTCCGCTGCTTCACCAAGTCTTCCAGCAGGTATTCTTGTTAACAGAGCCTGCTTCTGTTCCTCGGGAAGTTCGTTGGTCATATCCGTCGTAATAAATCCGGGTGCGATACAGTTCACCGTAATTCCTCGGGAACCAAGTTCACTTGCCAAAGACCGGCTATAACCTTCCATTCCTGCCTTGGCGGCAGCATAGTTACTCTGCCCTGCATTTCCCATACTGCCGACGACAGAACTGATATTGATGATTCTGCCCCACCTCGCCTTGGTCATTCCTCTGAGACAACCTTTGGTGACCCTGTAGATAGCATTCAAATTAGTATTAATAACAGAATCCCATTCTTCTTCCTTCATTCTCAAGGCCAGATTATCCCGTGTAATGCCCGCGTTATTCACGAGCACCTGAACAGGTTTGTGGTTCTCTTTTATAATGGCTAAAAAATCGGCGATTGATGCCGAATCGGAAACATCTAACACATAGCCCTTGCCGCCTCCTGCCTGAGGCGCCGACAAGGATTCCGTGATGCTGGTCGCGCCTTCATCGGTGGTGGCCGTTCCAATCACGGAAAAACCTTCTGCAACGAGATGTAGCGCAATGCTCTTGCCAATCCCTCTACTGGCGCCAGTTACAATGGCAACTTTCGCGGAATCTTCGCTGGCCTCAGTATTCGTCATCGTTAAAATACCTGGCTGACATGGGAATAGCCCTTAGCCCTGGCCCGTATAACAAATGCTAACTTACGCACGGGGTCGTTAGTCGTCAGATGTATGAACGACTTTCTTGCCACGATAGAAACCATCGGCGGTCACGTGATGGCGACGATGGATTTCACCCGTGGTTGAATCTTCGGACAATGTGGACGCCTTTAGCGAATCATGAGAACGACGTTGTCCTCTTCTTGAGCGTGTCACCTTACTTTTTTGAACAGCCATTTTCTGCTCCCTTGTTAGTTCTTAGTAATTATTGATTCTTGGTAAATATTGGTTCTAGTAAATATTAGTTCTTGGTAACTCATTAGTTCTCTATGCCCAGTCGGCGGCCTGGCCTACTTCTCCGTTCCCAACTCTTCCTGTAACTTGCGCAACCCGGCAAAAGGTTGATGCGTCTCAACCTGGCTGGTTGTTGTCTCTTCTTTCGCCGCCGGAATATCAGTCGCTGTCGCACATTCACCGTCAGTGTGTCGCGGCGCCATCGGAAGATGAAGGATCAGTTCATCTTCAAACAAATCCGCCACTGGCAATAGCTTCGATTCTACCAATAGACCATCTTCGCTTAGGTCCAACTCCAGCAACCTTTCTTCTGAATTCACCAGCGTCAGGCCAATCTCAACCTGCATAGGAACATCGACCTGCCCCATGCACGCCTGACAAATCATCATCACACATCCTCTGGCATTGCCGACAACTTTATTACGCCCTCTTGCCCCTGGAATAAACTCTGCCTGGCATTGGAAATTCCCGGTGTCTGATTCGAGCGATTCCCTTAGCCGTTCAAAACGGATAATTGGAATAGATCCTTGAAGAATAGCGTTATCGCTGGCTAATTTCTTGTGATCAACCTTCTCTGGAAGTGGCCCTGTCGACATAAGGGGCGCATCTTAGGCATCGCACCCTGCACTGTCAAAAGAAATATGAAGTAATATACTCTTTCTTTACAACAAGATAGCCAAAGAAATCACAGTAACGGGAATGTCAGTCATCAAATGCAATCACCCCTGAACCCCCAACTGGTTCTGGCCACGACTTCTGCTTACAAGAAAAGCCTTCTGCACAAGATGCAGATTCCATTCTCGGCGATAGACCCTGAATACGAAGAGGTGGCCATACCCGGCGAAAAGCCATTGGAAACCGCGGCACGCCTGGCACTCGGAAAGGCCACGATGGCATACCAAAACCTTCGCAAAAACCCGGAATGCGAGCCGACCTCCCTTGTCATCATAGGCTGTGATCAGGTTGCACATCTGGGTGACACCATTTTCCACAAGCCAGGCGACCACAATCACGCAATTGAGCAGCTATTAATGTGCAGCGGTCAGTGGGTTTCTTTCACAACCGCGGTTTCTCTTCTATACCAGGGCGAACAACATAAGCAGGCAGCGGAGTGTTACAAAATCCGCTACCGCAAATTATCCCATAGTGCCATCGAAGACTACCTGAGAAGAGACAAGCCCTACGATTGTGCGGGTAGCATCAAGCTTGAATCCCTGGGGATAACGCTGGTTGAGGACAGCCAGGGAAGAGATGTCAATGCGTTGTTCGGGCTTCCACTGATGTTGTTGCAGGATCTGTTGGCATCAATTAATTATCCACTATCTGCTTTAAGATAATACGTTAACTATTTGTTATTGTTCAGTATAATTTCTGAAAGATCCTCAAATTGCTTGTCCATTGGCGCTTCAATTTGAACCGCAGGATGACCGTCGAGAACCGGAATTTCAAGCCGCTGGGCATGCAGCATCAACCGCTTGAAACCCATTTTAGAGAATTCCTTGTCAGTCTCGTCAAATCCATACTTGTCATCACCGACAATTGGACAACCAATATGCCGACAGTGCACCCTGATCTGATGGGTACGGCCCGTAATTGGCGACGCCTGAAGAAGGCTTAACTCACCATCACAGGCTAGTACCTGAAATTTTGTTAATGATTCCTTACCGGCAATGTCAACTTTACTGATTCTTTCACCACTTTTCAGGAGGCTCTTGCGCAGTGGTGCGTCTACATGTTGTCGACGTCGCGGCCATTTCCCGTGGACGATCGCCTGGTAAACCTTCTTCAGTCTGGTCTTTTGCCGTAGCTCATTCTGTAGGAGTTTAAGATAGGATCGTTTTCTGGCAATCATCAGGCATCCCGAAGTCCCTCGGTCCAGTCTGTGAACCAATTCCAAATGCTTCTCTTCGGGTCTCGCCTGGCGAAGCGACTCGATAACGCCCGCTGACAAGCCACTTCCCCCGTGGACTGCCACACCCACAGGTTTGTTAATAATCAACAATAACTTACTCTCGTATATAATTGTTTTTTCTATACTATTTTCCAGAAACAGGTTGCGGCTACTTGACGCCTGGCTTGTCCTTACCGGTGGCACACGGAGAATGTCCTTAGCAACAAGTCGCGTGTCGGGCTTCACCCTTTTACCATTCAGTCGAACCTCTCCCTTTCGAATAATTCTGTAGATTCGGGATTTTGGAACACCCTTCAATATTCGCATAAGATAGTTATCAACTCGCTGACCAGCAAAATCTTCTTCTACCTCCAGATGACGGACGCCATGTGTATCGCTGGATTTAATGGGGGAATGGGGCATAGATTGGACTGCTGCTTTGATCGAACACTATTTACTGCTATTATGCCGCGCAGACGGATAAATACACCAACTGAATAATTCAGTCGTCTGAGAGCAGGTTTACCTGCTTTCTATTTAAAAGTTATCGAAAAGATATAAAAGTTATCGAATAGATGAATTTTAGGATTCCAGCGATCCGCTAACCTCTGATAGATCTCGGCATTGAGTCTCAGTCTATTGGTCAAAGTATCGGAATTTGCTGGATTAAGTTTAACCGCGTTCAACTGGCCGCGACAGGAAACGTCAAATCAGTTTATTGATACATTTATTGATACAACAGAAGAATTGTAAAAAAGCATTAGATTGGCAGAATATCGATTTCATCCCCGTAGACCATCTGGGAATATTCTCAAGCAAATAGATTCAGCACTGTTGCATAAAGAAACAATAAACAAGTAAAGGAGAAACATCGAGCCTGCTAATTGTTTGGACTATACATCCCTGCATTAGCCGTACCGTAAGCTTTAAAACAAAAAGATTTGGCGATTCACTAGATCGTGGGCAGAAGGCGCTCAACACAGTGATATCGTTATGAAAAGAATGTTAATCAATGCAACTCACCCCGAAGAGTTGCGAGTCGCCCTGGTAGATGGGCAAAAATTATATGACCTGGACATCGAAAGTCGTGCCAGGGAACAAAAGAAGGCCAATATCTACAAAGCCCGAATTACCCGGGTAGAGCCTAGTCTCGAAGCAGCTTTTATCGACTTTGGCGGTAATCGGCACGGCTTCCTCCCCCTCAAAGAAATTGCGCGCGAATACTTCTCGATTCCTCCTTCTAAAATCAAAGGGCGAATCAACATTGCCGAGGTCGTCAAAGAAGGTCTTGAGATCGTCGTGCAGGTTGATAAAGAAGAACGAGGCAACAAGGGAGCAGCATTAACAACCTTTTGTAGTCTCGCCGGACGCTACCTGGTATTGATGCCGAATAATCCTCGCGCAGGTGGCATCTCTCGACGCATTGATGGCGAAGAACGTGACCAGTTAAGAGATGCACTCGCACAACTCGAGATCCCAAAGAACATGGGCGTGATTGTGAGAACTGCTGGACTCGGTAGAAGTGCCGAGGAACTCCAGTGGGATCTCAATTATCTATTACAGCTTTCCGAGGCAATCGATAAGGCAGCATCAGAAAAATCAGCACCTTTCCTTATTTACCAGGAGAGCGATGTCATTATCCGTGCCATTCGAGATTATCTTCGAGATGATATTGGCGAAATACTCATCGATACGGATGAAGCATTCGAACAGGCAACGCAGTTTGTCGAACAGGTCATGCCGCAGTACAAGAGCAGAATACAACGCTATGACGATGATGTACCACTGTTCAACCGGTACCAGATTGAAGGGCAAATTGAATCTGCCTTTCAACGAGAAGTAAGACTGCCTTCTGGTGGCGCGCTCGTTATTGATCCCACTGAAGCACTGGTTTCTGTCGATATCAACTCAGCCAGAGCAACGCGAGGTGCTGACATTGAAGAAACAGCACTCAACACCAATGTCGAAGCAGCAGAGGAAGTATGCCGGCAGTTGCGCCTACGTGATATTGGCGGGCTAATCGTTATCGACTTTATCGATATGACCAGTTCAAAGAACCAGCGAACCGTTGAAAACACCATGCGCGATGCTCTACAGGTCGACCGTGCACGCGTGCAGGTTGGCCGAATATCCAGATTTGGCTTACTGGAAATGTCACGGCAAAGGCTGCGACCAACCCTTGCTGAAACAAGTGGCATCGTTTGTCCACGATGTAGTGGTCTGGGTACCATCAGAGACGTTGAATCCTCTGCACTTGCGGTAATCCGAATGGTTGAAGAGGAGTCGTTGAAAGACACCAGTTCCGAGATTCGTGCTTTTTTACCTATTTCTGTGGCGTCCTTCCTGCTGAACGAAAAACGAAATGATCTGAGCGATATCGAAAAGCGAAATAATGTCCGGGTGATTGTTGTGCCTGACGCTGCAATGGAAACACCACACTACCGGGTTGAGAGAATTCGTGCCAGTGAGAGTGAAGAAACGACTGCCAGCTATGAGATAGAAAGCTCTGAGGAAGCTGAAGAGCTAACACCGACAGTGGCCAAAGCAGTACCTGTTGAAAAAGCCGCTGTCAAAACAGTGGCACCGAAAGCACCACCACCCCCACCAAAAGTGGTCGAACCTGAGGCCAAAGAACAGGGTCTGTTGTCAAAAATTGTGTCCTTTTTCTCGTCAGATGAGACCCAAGGGGAAGAAACCGAAAAGAAACCGCCACAACGGTCTACGGGCAGGTCAAACCGACGAGGTCGTGGCAACCAGAATTCGAGAAATCGTCAGGGTGAGAATAGAAACAGACAAAATAACGAATCTCGCCCCAACGGAAAAGCCCATGCCGGTGATAGCGGTTCCAATGGGAATAGCTCTAGCGGAAATGGTGCTAGTGGAAGCGGCGCTAGTGGTAAAAGTGGTAATAGTAACGCCAGGAATGCCAACAATCGTAACAGAAACGACAACAAGAACCGCCAGGACAAGCCATCTGATAATCGACGAAACAATCGGACAAGTGACGAAAGCAAAAAGCCAGGAAATCGTCGGGATAACAACGAGTCCAACCGCAGTGAGCGGTCTGCTAGTAGATCCGACCAGCCGCGAGGGCAGAGGCAGGATCGGGAACAACAATCAGACAATGGGGATAAACGGAACCGGGGAAATCGGGAACGTAGCCAACAAAAGAGGCGAAGCAAAGACGTTGAAGAAGTTGCAGTCGACGGGAACAGTGTCAGCGGAAACAATCTTGGCGGAAATAATCTCGACGGAAAAAAAGTCGATGGAAATAGAGCCAACGGAAATGCAGCCAGTAACAATGGGGCTGTGGAACAGAGAGACTCTGAAAATAGTATTGCAGAAGTGATGGTTGAAATGGCACAGGAAACAACAGCCGTTCCTGCACCTTCATCAAACGAGGAGACTGCCAGTGCTAATATAACTAGCACCACAAAATTAGACACTCCTAAAGCAGATGCGTCAGATCAACCAGAACCCACCAATGCAG
>CAZAZB010000204.1:0-5647 GCA_964489485.1 uncultured Pseudomonadales bacterium
GATGGCGAGCTTTGGTCTCGCTGCATCAGAAAGTGTTTCTGCCAATAGGAATCGTTTCTCATCTTCGCCGTCTGCATCATTAGCATCTGTACCGATACCATTTGCACCCTTAAAGTTCTTTAACCATAACCGATACCAGTCAGCCGCAACCAGATATGATTCAGTTGTTTGATCTTTCTGTGCCGCGGCATGGTCAATACTGATGACCTCATCAAGAAAAATTTTGAGGTCATCTGAATAACGGCTAAACATTGTTGCGCCGTGCTGCTGGTAATAGTCAGAAGTCTTGTCGAACTGTTTGATAAATCCCCGGCGTTTTCTCGGCAGTTCTGTCATGAATGCCGCTCGTTTGTAAGTCTCCATCACTGACAGCGCAATAATAGGTGCCTGCTCATGTTGTGGATGTTCGGCCAGGAAGGTCTCCCAGGTATTGATACTATCCTGATAACGTTCTTTTGAGAGGTACCAGTTGGCGAGAGCCTGGTAGATGTCGAACGCCCATGAAGGCTCGCCGCGGTCCTTCAAAGCTTCCGATAGGGTGGTGGCACCGTCGAGATAGTCCAGAACAATCATCAATACGCGGGTAGTATCGGCGCCAAGTTCGCTGGCTTCTTGAGTTGTTGTAAAGTCCAGAACATCAAGCAATGGTGTCAGGGCGAGATCGACACTGCCTTCTTTAAAGAGGCTCCAACCAAGCATGTACCTGGCATGTATTTGATATTGACCTTCTGCTGCGGCGACTGCTGCATAGTCCTTGCTCGCGAGTGCGTGGCGGTTCTCTGAAAACAATATCTCAGCGCGCCGAAACCTGGCTTCCAATATAATATCGTTGCGTGATTCAGTCGCAATGATCTGATCGAGGTTTGATTGCATGCTTGCGCTGTCGCCAGCAAGATCATAGGCGCGCGCCATTTGATAGCGAATTTCTGGCTGATCTTTTGTCGCGTATTCATTTGCCAGTAGCTCACGCCAGACGGATGCAGTGGCTGCGTAGGTGTCTACCTGTCCTGTGGCGGCATCTTCTTCTGCCGCCATGGTCTTGAGCTCGGCAATGCGCCTGGCAACCTGATATTGTCTTTCCCGGTCCTCGATATTCATCATCACGCTTTCGTAGAGTGATAAAACCTCTCGATAGTTCGGCTCTGGCATGCTGTTAATCGCAGCTGGATCTCTGTGCTCAATGCCGCCAACAAGCTCTTCAATGCTTTGGCCTTGCTTGATCGGTTTTTCTCCAAACCAGGGGCCGGGCATGTTCATCGCGCAGGACGATAGGCCAAGTGTACCGATGGTTACCAGCGTCATGGATGTAAGGAGTCGGTTGTTCATTGGCTATTGCTCATTGTTAACAACTGACTATCTTTTATTCGGACCACAGCGAGATTGACCTCAACCAGGTCGCGGCGAACGAGTTCTTGTTCCAATAATATCGACTGTTTTAAATTGGCGATAAGGTGGTCGCCGAGAGTATTCAGTTTTTGTTCGGCCACAAGCATCAGGTGAGACGCCCTGATGTCGACGACTTCAAGCTGCTGGCTAATACTCTGGATGTCACCTTGCCGTCCTGCTGCTGCGTTAATCCTGTTGATGCTGCTTCTCATCTCGGTAATGGCGCTGAGTAACTTTTCGGCCGCGGCTTGCTTTTCCTGGATTCTAATCGGCAACCCACTGTAAACATCGTACTGGACCTTACCGATCATCATGTCGATTTTCGGTTTCTTGATGCCATTCCCTGCGAACTGTTCACGTAATCGGAATAGCTGTGAAAGGATTTCCTTTTCAGCATTACTGGCAAGACGTGGGATTTGATCAGGCTGGAACCCTGTTGTAATTTCCGCCGCGTCCGCTGCCTTTGCATCCGTGATCAATTCTTGATATCGAGTCAGGTCGGCAGCGTAGAGATTTTTTTGCAGGATATTTCTGGCCTGTTCGGCGCGGCGCACCTGTTCTGCATCAATGGCGCGCAAAATGCTTATGTTGGCCGCGTTGGTTTTGGTTGCCAATAGTGCGTGGGAGAGTTGACGCCATTGTTCTGCGGTAGCGCGATTTGACTGGTCAGACAATAAATTTTGCAACAGCGCGCTGGTGGCGTCGCTTGTGTCGGATTCGATAGACGCCTGAACCAGGGACTCAATGTCCATCGCGTCCAGTGCTGTCATGTATTGGCCCAATTCATCATTTCTTCCATTTAGAACCATTGCCAGATTGGTATATTCAACAAGCGCGGAAGCTGGACCATAGTATTGTTCTGTCGCATAGGCGAGCCCTAGATAGGCGACCCTTGTTCTTGAGGTCGGTGGGAAACTGGATGTGACGTGATGCCAGATATCAATTGCCCGTTCTGGCTGTTCATCGGCGAGTTTTAACTGGGCCAGCGCCACGAGGGCCACATCGCCATACAGCCCCCTTGCTGAAATGCCAGAAAATCGCCTGCTGGCTTCTTCATAGCGGCCTTGCTGTAGGGCAATCTGCCCGAGAATAAGCTGGCTGCGTTGGGCGAGCATGAGCTGTTCGAATGTCGTGTTCCTGAAATCCGTGAGTTCATCTAATAGTTTAAGTGACTTCTCGCCATCCCCTGAATCATAAAGCGCAGCCGCCAGATTGAATTGCCCATAGCGGCGTAAGATATGTGAGTCAGGTAACTTTTCCAGTAATGTGGTTGCGGTGTCGAAGCTACCAGTGACCCTTGCCATTTCCAGGGCGAGAAAAATGCCGGTTGTCGTTTCCGTTAGTTTACTGCCCTTGCTAATTTGCGAGTAGCGGCTTGCCAGAGCGAGCCAATCCTTGTTCTTGTAGGCATGACGTGCCAATACAAAATTCAGGCGGTCTCTGTGCTCCTGGCTGAGTGGTGCGTCTTGCGAGCTATCTAGAAGCAACTGGCTTGTGGACGAAAGACCAGCCTTGAGCGCGTATTCGAGTTCCAGAATTTCGAGCAAATTGTCGTTCGAGTGTCCGTTGGCGCGATAGTACTGCACTCTGGAATATGCCGCTGCATTGCCATGAGCTTGAGCGTCGTAGTAGATGGTGCCTTGCATCAGACGATCAGGTACTTCGGCAGCGTCACTCGTTGGCGAAAATGCATAGAGTGTTGAATAGGTGATCAGGGCAAAGGAGATCGATCGGTGGAGAGTCATATCAATGCGCCTTAGCGGTAAAAACAGGTTGCTGTTTTCCCATTGAGTCGTTGATACCAAGTTCAACATAGACAGGCTCGAAGGACTGTTCGAATTCGATTTCAACTGCGCGTTTGTATTCCCGGTCGTGTGGCCCGACGCCAAGAAATACTGCCACCAGCTTGTTCATCCCTTGCTTTGCATTGCCCATATAGAGTTGCTGTACGCCTCCGCGGTAGAGGGCGTTGAGCTGGCGCTCGGTATATAAATGATGGGTGACATCCTTGCCATTGAGTTTGAGTTTGACGGATTGAAGTGAAAACAATTCGCCGATGTCCATCGCGAGATAGACCGAGACGCGGGAACTTGCAGGGTAAAGAAGATCCTCTTCAAGAATCTGTAGCTCGACGTTCAGGCTTCGCAGAGCTTGCTCTATATTCGGTAAATCATCTTGGGTTTGTTTTTGCGGATCAACTGATATGTCGATGGCGTTTTCTACTAGCGCAATCTCCAGCGCTTCTCCGGTCTGCGCCTCGCTTGCGTTAGCTTCGCTCGCGATTGCTCCACTCGAAATAAACCAGTTCGGCAAAGCAAGACAGACAGCGAACAAGAAGCATCGCGGTTGTTGTGTCATTCGCATCGTGGTCATCACAGCTCTCAACGCAAGAGAGCTTTGAGGTGATTCACATACTCTCGTTCATCGCCAGGCTTGTAGCCATTGTGGACATACTTCACCAGACCATCTCGATCGACCAGTACCGTGAAAGGCATTGCTTCCACAGCATAGGTTTCGCTAGTGGTTTGGTCGCCATCAAATAGAATAGGGAAGCTTAGACCACTGCGTTCCAGGAGTTGGCGTACTTTTGTGGTTTCCCCTTCAACATTAACGCCGAGGACAGTAAACCCGAGCGGTTCATACCGTTGTTGGATCTTGTCCAGTACGGGCATTTCCTGACGACAGGGACCACACCAGGTTGCCCAGAAATTGATGAGTACGACCTGGCCGCGATGTTCCTCTAAACGCAGATTGGGTCCGTCAGCACTTTTCAGGGTGAAGTCGGGTGCCGGTCTATTCAATTCGATCGCGAAACAACTCGAGGAGAAAAGGGCCGCAAATAGTAGTGTGGTGAATTTCATTGATGGTCCTATTTGTTTGCCCTTAAGGGGAGACGGCCGCAGTCATTTCTAACAGGCTATCGGAGACATGCATCTGTCCCGAGCCATCGACGATGATTGCATCTACGTTTGAAAGGGTATTGATAAGCGCAAGACCTTGTTCCACACCCAGCACAAATACACTGGTAGAAAGAGCATCTGTCTGTATGGCGTTAGTACCGACAATGGTGACGCTCTGCACCTGGCGCACTGAATCGCCCGTCTTGGGATCAAGAATGTGGTGGTAGCGAATCCCATCTTCTTCGAAGTAGCGTTCGTAGTCCCCTGAAGTTGAAACGGATACATCCATCAAGGGTAATACGGCGACCATTTGTCCGGCATCTCTTGGGTTACGCACACCGATAATCCAGGGCTCGCCATCGCGTGTCCCTGTCATTCGACTATCACCGCCAGCACCAACCATCGCCTGGGTGATACCGCGTTCATTGAGTATCTTGATTCCCTGGTCAACCGCGTAGCCTTTGGCGATTCCACCCAGGTCAATGTAGACGCCTTCATGGGTAAATCGGATGCGCTGGGTTTGGGCGTCGAGAACGATGTAGCGATAGTCGATGGCGGCGAGCGCCTCGGCCAGTACCGCATCGTTTGGTCTGATGTCCTCACGAAAATCATAGAAACGCCCGGCGGATGCGAAAGTAATATCGAAAGCACCCTGAGTCATTTCTGATACTCTGAGGCTCTCCTGAATGACATCAAATAGTTCTTTGCTGACCTTGACCGGTTGCTGGAAGCCATTTCGATTGAGTTCACTCAATTGGCTAGATGGAATAAATGGACTCATCAGCTGATCAATCCTGCGCATTTCTATCATGACGTCTGCGATAGCTGAGCAGGCGATCCGTTTGTTTTCGTGCATGACCTCGACACGTACATCTGTGCCCATGATCGCCTGAGTATCACGCCACCAGGTTTCAGACAGGGTGACTTTCCCCATTTCACAATGCTCCTGCACGCCCTTCTCATTTGGTGCCAGTTCAAGTGACCTGAGAGTCCCAGCGAAGGCTGGTTGTGTGGCGGTTAGAAAAAAAAGCGCGAAGAAAATTCGTTTCATGGGTTATCGCTCAATTGAAGAATGAGCACAGTCTTGATGAGCTGAAAAAGGAATGCCATGTCAATTGCTGGTTCTGTGAGAGACATCAATCTGTGACTGTGAACTGCCTCACGAATAGAAACTAACGATAGTGTTTAGTAGGAGCAAGCGGTTAAAAATGACGGACAGGCAGCTAGAATGCACGTAAACAGTGTCTATTAGGCAAATTATTGCCGAGCGTCAGTTATCTTGCCGCGCTTGTCAGGTAGATTTGGGTTAAAGTGCCCACAGCGGTTCTTATAAAGTGCCCACAGCGGTTCTTATAAAGTGC
>CAZAZB010000204.1:5747-7399 GCA_964489485.1 uncultured Pseudomonadales bacterium
TTAAAGTGCCCACAGCGGTTCTTATAAAGTGCCCACAGCGGTTCTTATAAAGTGCATACAGCGGTTTGTATGAACAGACACAGCGGTTTTTATGAACAACCGCAGCGAATCATTGAATAACAATAATCTCAATATGCCAGAAAGTATTTATTGGTACGACTTTGAAACCACAGGGATTGATCCGATCCTGGACAGGGCGATACAGTTCGCTGGCGTTCGGACTGATCTTGATCTCAATATCATCGGTGAGCCGCTCAATATTTTTTGTCAGCCAGGCAGTGATGTGATCCCATCGCCAGATGCCATTGCTGTCACTGGCATCATGATGTCGGAATTGCAGCAGCGAGGTTTAACGGAAGCAGAATTCAGCAATAGAGTGCTGGAACAATTTTCAGTTCCCCAGACCTGTGTCGCTGGCTATAACAGCATTCGTTTCGATGATGAGTTCACCCGGCAGATGCTCTATCGGAATTTCTTTGAGCCATATTCGCGGGAATGGCAGGGTGGCAACTCGCGCTGGGATGTTATCGATATGCTTAGAATGGGCTATGCATTACGCCCGGATGGATTAAATTGGCCGCTCAACGAAAAGGGTGTGCCGAGTTTTCGCCTCGAACTGCTGACAAAGGCGAATGGAATCGGACATGAAGATGCTCATGATGCGGTCTCGGATGTCATTGCAACGATTGAACTTGTCAAATTGTTCCGACAGAAGCAGACAAAGCTGTACGATTACCTGTTCAAGCTGCGTTCAAAGAAACAGGTTCTGCAGCAGCTTTACCCCCTTGGCAAGACAGCTATCGTCCATGTTTCATCCATGTATCCGGCGAGCCGTGGGTGTTTGTCGGTGGTGGTGCCCCTTTGTACACATCCCACTAATTCTAATGGCATTATTTGTTTTGATCTTTCTGAAGATCCTTCACCATTGGTAGATCTGACCAGTGTGGATATTGCGCGACGCGTGTTTACGTCCAGAGATGAATTAGCAGAAGGTGAAAGTCGAATCCCGTTGAAGACCATCCACATTAATCGTTGTCCAGCGATCGCACCCATTGCGACACTAGATGACGAGCGAGCCCAGCGGCTTGGCATAAATCGCCTTGTCTGCCAGGAGCACTTGAAAAAGATACAGCAGTCGAGTGGTATCGTGGAAAAAATAGTCGAGGCCTATCAGTCACACAAGTTTGCAGAAGTGACAGACCCGGATCACATGTTGTATGCCGGAGAATTCTTTAACGCAAACGATGTGACGACCATGGCAGAACTGAGAAAAGTAGATCCCTCTCGTCTGCCAGACTTTGAAGGATGCTTTCAAGATGATCGGCTGGATGAAATGTTATTTCGATACCGGGCGCGGAACTATCCTCACCTGCTTAGTGATGAGGAGAGAGTTCGATGGCAGCAATTCAAACTAGATAAGTGGCAGGGTGGCGAGAGCCTGGAAGATGCCGTCAGCAAAACAAATTCGCTAATGGAAGAAAAGGGTGACCTTGCCTATCTGGTAAGCCTGAAGGACTACCTTGTGGGTTTGAAGGCAAGCGCGGATGCCCTATGAGCCAGCCTGATACCGCGATAAATTTTAACGACGTCACCAAATCTTATGCGGGCGTTGAGGTAGTTCGGCATATCTCGCTCGCGATAGAAAGCCAGCT
>CAZAZB010000205.1:0-7389 GCA_964489485.1 uncultured Pseudomonadales bacterium
CTAATAAAGTTAGTGAGCCATTTTTTTCTACCTGCACCCAATCGCCAGGGATGGAGTATCGAATGCCATCGATAGTCTTGAATGTCTTGTCAGTTTTTGCCTGATCTTTGTAGTAGCCCACGGGCAGAAATCCGCTTACCGCCACCATGCCTGATTCGTTGGAGCCGGGTTCTACTTCAATGTTGTCTTCCGTGAAGACCTTGCAGGTTGGCCCCAGTGTAAAACTCGCGACCTCAATCTCCTGGTCTTTGGTCATGATAGAGCTACCAAGGCCAATGGCTTCGGAAGAGGAAAATCCATCCACCAAAAGCATATTCTCATTGTGGGTCAGTAGCCCGGCTTTGATCTCGCGCGTCCACATGACACCGGATGAGGTGATCATGCCGATGGAACTGATGTCGTAGGTTTCGGGGCTGGCATCCAGGGCTTCAAGCATGGGTCTGGCGAAGGCATCGCCGACAATCGTGACCGCGGTGACCTTGTGCTTGTCAATATTTTCAAGTGCAAGATTGGGCTCGAAACTTCTGGAGGCAAGGCTAATACAGGTGCCACCGGCAGTCATCGCAGAGATTGAAGACAGGAGCCCTGTTCCATGCATCATTGGCGGCAAAGGTAAATTGACGGGATGCGGTTGTGACTGCAAGCGCTTCAGGTAGGCCTCGAGATCCGCGCAGGGTGGAATTTCCAATCGTGGATTGCCACCCGCACCCATGGCTTGAAAGAGATCGGCATGGCGCCACATAACCCCTTTGGGCATACCCGTTGTACCACCTGTATACAGGAACAGCAGGTCGTCTGAAGAATGGGGCACATCCAATTTGCTGCCGTCGCCTGTCGAGACCAGTTCTTCGTAGTAGGATTCTTCCGATTCACTGTGGGTATGCCCTTCCTCAACCTCAATCCAGTGTTTTACTTTTGGCAGCTGCTCATGGATTTGTTCCACGAAAGGTTGAAATTCGGAGTGATACATCACCACGGTCGCATCAGAGTCATCCAGAAGGTAGACGAGCTCTTGTTCGATATAGCGATAATTGACATTGACATGCGTGAGGGATGCCTTGAAAGCCGCGGCAATACCCTCGCTATATTCGGGACAGTTGCGCATATAGAACGCAATCTTGTCACCGGGTTCAACACCCTTGTCCAGAAGGTTCCGGGCGAGATTATTGGTGCGGGTAGCGAATTCACCATGAGTGACGACGCGTTCTCCATGGATAAGTGCAGGCCTGTCGGCGGGTGTTATCTCGTCGACTGCGTTTAGCATGTCGCCGTAGTTCCATTGGTAGTCTTGTTGGTCGCTCATGTTGGTTCCTGCTTTCTCAGATTGGTATTGAGTGGGTATTGATTCGGTATCGTATAGATATTGTTCAGCTATTTATTTAGTTCGCTCTGGTTTTGGCGCCCCTGGATCAAACAAATTAACTATAGCGAGACTCCGTCACAGCATCTGTGTTTCCTCCGCGTACAATATCAACCGCTGACTTTAGATCATCGAGATATACACTGGTGACTTCACCATGAAATGGCGAGAGCATCAGATGTAGAGCCTTTGGTTCGGTCGTCAGGCTGGTGAACCAGCCCTTGAGATACATTTGTTTATACACTGCAAATATATCCAGTTCTGGATGACTAAATGCCACAATGCCTAACTGTGGGTTACCGAGTATCTCAAATCCCATCTTTTGAACGCCGGCTTCGATGACATTCCTGGCATCAGTCACCTGTTTGTGCTTCGATCGATAGCCTTCAATTCCCAGAAAGTTCATGACGGCCCATGCGGCAGATATTGCGCCGCCCGGACGCGTTCCTGCCAGTGTCGGCGTGACCATTCTACCGCCAGGCCAATCAGCGCAATCGAACACCATATATTGATGCCGCTCCGCTGAACGGAAAAGAACAGTGGATGCTCCCTTGGCGCAGTAACCATATTTGTGCAAATCAGCCGAGATGCTTTGTACGCCGTCTACTTCAAAATCAAAAGGGGGTACGTCTCCACCATTCATTCGGACAAAAGGCGCGATATAACCGCCAACGCAAGCGTCCACATGAAGCCAACAGTCTTTTTCCACTGCAAGGCGGCCCAGTGCTTCAATGGGGTCAATAAGGCCATAGGGAAAGTTGGGTGCCGAGCCAACGATCATGATGGTGTTGTGATCAATCGCGTCACCCATTGCCTCGACATCGGCAAGGAAATCGTCTCGCAGCGGAATCCTTCTGACGTCAAGGCTCATCATCATCCCCGCCTTATCAAATGCAGGATGTGCGGACCAGGGTATGACAATGTTGAGTTTGGCCCCTGTTTTCGATTCGCCCATGTCGGTCTGGGCTAGCTTGTAATCACGCGCAGCTTTGACCGCCATGTTGATCGAATCGGTGCCGCCGGATGTCATGGTGCCGCAGGCATCTTCACCCCCATGCAGCAGCGCCAATCCCATGCCGATAACTTCATCTTCCATCTGTTTCAAGCTTGGGAAAGCCAGTGGACCCAGACCATTCTCTGACATGTACATGGTGTAGGCTTCTTTTTGTACTTTTAAGACATCCTCCCCGGCATTAAAAACATAGACTGCCGTTTTCCCATCTCGCCACTTGGCATCCCCTGTGCCACGGTTAATCATTTCTTCTTTCAGCTCATCCCAGGGTGTGCCGGTCACTGGCATTTCTTTCATCATGTCAATTCTCCATTGCTGCCTGAATAATACCTATTCATGGCTGGCGGGTCATGCTTGTCTGTTGTTCTTGTTAATTGTTCTTGTTAAACGTTCTTGTCAACTGTTCTTGTAAGGTGTTCTTGTCAGTTATTGAAGTTGTGATTCCATCGCCTGCTGTCGCTGTCTGGTTCTATCTTCAATCAGGCGGTAGGCGGTATAGTATTTCTGGATATTGGCAACATAACGCACCGGCTCCCGGCTAATCATACGCGCCGCCATCACCTCAACATTGCCAAACCAGACATTTTCGTCGAGTCCTTTGCGTTTGGCGGCATTTCGAATACGAATGATGTTTGCCGGACCGGCATTGTAAGCGGCCCAGGCAAACAAGGTTTGGTCCAGCGGTGAAATCTCCTCGCTTGAAAAGTATCGTTGTCTTAAGAAGCGGAGGTACTTGGCGCCTGCGTGAATATTATTTTCCAGATCCTTAATATTGGAAATATTGACATTCGGGTCCCGCGCCGTCGATGGCATCATCTGCATAATACCCACAGCACCTCGATGGCTGGTGAGGGCGTTGTCCAGTTTCGATTCCTGATAGGCCTGGGCCGCCAGCGCGAGAGGATCAAACTGATACTTTTCACCATATTTTTCGAATAGATCAACAAACTGGCTAAGCTTGTCGCGTTCTGATGCCTGAAGTGGGTTGCTCACCCATTCGGTATTATCAAAGTAGCGTGCGAAAATAATATTGCCCAGTAGTGTTCCTTTTCTCACTCTCTTTGTGAATTCGTCCAACGCTTCTTTCAATGCGGGTGAATTTTTTCGAATGGCCCATCCCGTAAATTTGTCGGTGGATACCCTTAAGTCATCTCGAACAACAATGTTAGGAAGGACCTGCTGCCACAATGATGCTTTGAAGTCATCGCAGACCGTATAGTCCACCACACCCGCGTTGACCAGTTCCAGTATGTCCTCGGTTAGCAGTCTGTCGTCTGACTGGCGTATCACAACGGGGTTCTTCTCGAGAATTCCTAATTTAACATTCAGTTCCTGCAGGTGTTCGACATAACTGCTGTCTTTCAATACATAGACATGTTTATCGCTTAACTCACTTAAATTTGAAATGGGTGCGGCGCTCTTGTTGGCGACAATCACTTCACTGATCGCCATATTTCGGCTGCTAATAAAATCCACTTTTTCCGTTCGTTGTGGTGTCAGCGTGAGAAAGGCCGCCACAATATCACCTTCGCCAGACAGGAGTGCTGGAATGAGTTGATGAAACTCCACCGGGATAAACTGCACAAATAGTTTATCGGATTCCCGTCTGATCCCTTTGTTCAGGTGCTTGAGAAGTTCATAAATCAATTCAGCCTGAACACCCCGCAATTTACCCTTGTCCAGAAAAAAATCTGTGCGGCTGTGAGTGACCAGTACGCGTAATAGTCGCCGCTTTCGGATCTGGTTCAAATCGCCGAGTAGCAATTCATGGTTTGCACCAACGATATCTGATGGGATGTCCTGGGTGACATTCCGGCCCTCCGCCGAGGTAATGGCATATTGTGATGCCATGGCGGGGAATGCCGCTATGATAAAGAGGCAGGTGATACAAATCAGACATCGATGAGGCAGTCTGGCGCGATGTTTCGTTGTTGATCGGATGTGATTCAGAAACACAAAAATACAAACTCTGGCCTGATTGAATAGAAATGAACAGTAACAGACTTTGCCATTTCATCGGTAATCACGCGATAATCAGTTCATCAATTAAAGTGAGACCAGCATGTTAAAGCCAGAATCAATCGCTCCAGACCTTGTGCCCTTGCCGACTCAACGGGATGATATCCCCTGGCCGACTGAGAGTTGGTCACGAACCAATGTTGATGACCAGTCATTCCAAAAATTGTGTGATGAAGTCTTCGATCTTACCGGAGCACAGGGCGTGACCTACGCCCTTATTGTCGTCAAAGAAGGTCAAATGGCTTTCGAGCGCTATCACGCGGGGGCGAATGGATTTTATCTTCAGTATTCGTGGTCTATGGCGAAAAGTATCACTCAGGCACTGGTCGGTATTCTTGTTAAGAAGGGTATGCTTGACATCTATGCCCCTGCTGCGGTGCCAGAGTGGCAGGAGGATGATCGGGCACAGATTACCCTGGATCAACTCCTTCGTATGTCCAGCGGACTGCAGTTTGCAGAAGACTATGTTGACGGCCAGGCTTCCGATGTGATTCCCATGTTGCAATTCGAGGGGCGCCACGATACGGGTTCTTATGCAGCCAACAAGCCTTTGGAACACACGCCGGGCAGTGTCTGGTCCTATGCCAGCGGGACGACGAACATTATTTGCAGGATACTGAAGGAGGTCGTCGGCAATGGTGCCTCTGGTATGTTGAAGTTTATGGAAGACGAATTGTTTGGTCCTATTGGCGTTCGAACCGCAACACCAAAGTTCGATACCTCCGGTACCTTTATTGGTTCCTCCTATCTCCTCGCGAGTCCACAGGACTTTGCCCGATTCGGCTTGTTATATTTAAGAGGCGGGAACTGGGATGGGCGGGAGATCTTGCCAGCAGGTTGGGTTGACTATGCCCGAACACCAACCCATCAGGATGAAAACGCTTGCTATGGTGCCCACTGGTGGATGAACCCTGCCAATACCAACCAATTTTACTGTGGCGGGTATGACGGACAGCGAATTTTATGTGACCCGGAAAAGGATCTGGTCATTGTTCGCTGTGGCCGGACACCAGTGGAAGAGGCGCCCTATGTGATGGATCGACTCAATGCGATGGCGGATATTCTTTAGTTACGAACCCGTGAAGTTCCCGGGGCGCCTTTCTGCAACAGCCTTGATGCCTTCCTTGTGATCCGATGTCTTCTGTAGATGAAACTGTTCATAGCCTTCAATATCCGTCGCCGCCTTTACAGCATCGGCAAGACCCGGTCGCATTTGCTCGCGTACGGAAACGACTGCAAGCGGCGCATTTTCAGCAATCTCACGTGCTAATTCGATACTTGCCTCACGGACATTGTCATTGTCAGTGTAGACATCGCCGAGTCCCCACTGATGTGCGGTTTCACCATTGATACGCCGCCCGGTAAAAAAGAGTAGGTTGGTTTTCTGAATGCCGATGATTCGGGCGAGCGTGTGCGTCAGTCCGAAGCCGGGGGTGAAACCGAGTTTGACGAAATTTGCCGTCATTCGGGTATTGGGGCACAGGACACGAAAATCCGCCATCACAGCGAGGCCAAATCCTCCGCCAATTGCGGCACCCTGAACTGCCGCAACAACGGGTGTTTTGCATCTAAATAGTCGAACGGCTTCGGTGTAGAGCGGGTTGGCTGTCTCTGCCGACCGTTCTTTCTGCTCTGCCTGTTCTTTCTCTCTGGCACCTGAAGTGAAGTTTGCACCGGCGCAAAAGTGTTTCCCTTCCGAACATAAGACGATGGCCCTGGCATCGGGATTCTTGTCGATGTCTTCGAAACAATCGGCGAGATCTTCGATCATCTGCTGGTCGAAAAAATTATTAGGTCCACGCTGGATCTCGCACTCTGCCACAAAGCCCTCAAGCATCGTGACCTTGATATCACCATATTGTTCTTTCATTTCAACTCCTGTTGTTCAGTGTTGTTCAGTTCTGTTGACTCAAGATGAATGCCGGACACAGACAAAAAAGGGCGACCTGATCCGCACAGGCATGCAGGCAGGTCACCCATCATTGACTTAAAGCTAAACTGTCTCTATTCAAACTGTCTGGGCGTAGGCTGAATTCCCTTGGGCCATTTTTCGAAGTTTTCCCGTACAGCATCTCCGATCTCGGCAAGTGTGAAGGGGCCTTCTGTATTATCCTTCAACGCAATGGAGTGTGACTGCCATGACAATAGTTGAACGCTATTACCCACAACAAGGAAAGTTCGTCCGGTAACGTCTTTTGCTTCATCAGAGCCGAGCCAAACGACAAGCGGGGACACCTTGTCCGGAGACAGAAGCTCTTCCATGTTTTGCCCTTCCGGAAAAATATCTGATGTCAGACGAGACCATGCAGCAGGCGCCAGCACATTGACCCGAACATTGTACTTCGCACCTTCCTGAAACAAGCTTCGAGCGATACCTGCGATGCCAGCTTTGGCCGCACCATAGTTGGTCTGTCCGAAGTTGCCTAGCAGCCCGGATGTCGATGATGTTACAACAATACTGCCGCCTGTTTCCTGGGAGATCATCTGGTCGTAGGCGGCCTTGACGGTGAGATAGGTTCCCCGAAGATGGACATCAATCACAATATCCCACATCTCATTGGTCATGTTCTTGAAGGATTTGTCACGCAGGATGCCCGCATTGGCGATAAAAAAGTCCAGCTTGCCAAAATTATCGACAGCCGCTTTGACCATGCCCTTTGCATCTTCTTCCTTGGTAACATTGCCATAGTCGGCAACTGCTTTACCGCCAGCTGCCTTGATCTTTTCCACCACCTGATCGGCCATATTACTGCTTGCGCCTGATCCGTCCCGTGCGCCGCCGAGGTCGTTGACCACAACAGATGCACCTTCCTGAGCCAGCAATAGCGCATGGGTTTCGCCCAAACCGCCGCCAGCGCCTGTTACGACTGCAACTTTACCGTCTAATAAACCCATCATTTCATTCCTTGTGTCAGTTTCTGAATTGTTTTTGAGATAAACAGAGTGAGAATTCGAGCGAAAGTAAATCATATTGCACCCCGCAAAACCAGTGCTCTAG
>CAZAZB010000206.1:0-5534 GCA_964489485.1 uncultured Pseudomonadales bacterium
GGCCTACCGGCAGGGTTCGGTCTGTCCAGTACCCAGAGTTCACAATCAGCATCGGCACAGGCTTCAACAAAATATTTTAAAGTTGTGATGTAAGTATATATTCTGCAGCCGATGTCCTGGAGGTCGAATAAGACAACGTCCAGATCTGCCAACATTTCCAAAGTGGGGCGGCGGTGTTCACCATACAAACTGATGACGGGGATCTGGTGACTCGGATCAAGATAGTCCTGCGACTCAATCATATTGTCCTGTTTGTCACCACGCATCCCATGTTGTGGTCCAAAAGCTCGCAGAATGTTGCACTTTGCCTGGATCAATGCATCAAGTGTATGAACATTGGTGGAAGTGATTGAGGCTGGATTGGCAACCAGCCCAACTTTGCGGTCACGTAGTTGGTTCAGCATCTTGTTGGATGTCAGTAGCTTGTCAACGCCGAAACGGAATTTCACGGGATACAATTACTCTTGTTAATGATGAAATCTGGAAAGAACTCACTGTACCAGAAGGTGGTGGGCTCTCGCATGGAAATCAGGTGATTCTGATCGATGAGACAAGGCATGATAAGAGAGTTGGTTGCCCTGTGCGATAACGGCTGAGATGCCGATTCGAATTTCTGCCAGGTCAATGTCTATGCATTCAATTTCGGCCCTTGCCTGGACGCTGTCACTCGTCTTGCTCGCGGAGAAAGACGTCAGGCGGAGCGAATCACTTTCCTGCATGTCCTGACGGACGTCAGAGAAAGAAAAACAGTTCCAATGTCCGGTTGGGGCGAGGTTAAACTCCCAATAATGCTCACCATTGATAGGCCCGAGAAAAAGTTCCAGACAAGTAGATTCCCACAAACCATATTCCCTGATGAGGCATTGATCCCGGTTGGGCCAGTCAAGGGAATCCAGATTGCCTGACAATTGAACATCAAATGTCATTTCCCCGGCAGTGATATCAAGATTGCCACTGATAACGATAGGCGTTTGATAGCTTTTGAAAGGGATTAATTCAAATCGATGTAACATCTGTCGTTGGTTCGCATCTCATGTATGCTTACAGTGTGCCGGAACTTGTCTGGCTTGTGAAATTGGAAAGAGTTGGGGTAGTTGATGTCTGAATACGATTTTGATCTTTTTGTGATTGGCGTTGGTTCCGGTGGTGTTCGTGCCGCCAGGATGAGCGCCAATTATGGGGCGAGAGTCGCCACAGCGGAAGAAAAATATATGGGAGGCACCTGCGTCAATGTAGGTTGCGTGCCGAAGAAACTCTTTGTTTACGCATCCCATTTTTCTGAAGAATTTGAGCAGGCAAGGGGCTTTGGCTGGGATGAAGTAAACCCTGGATTCAACTGGCCAACTTTGCTTGAAAACAAGAATGTTGAGATAAAACGTCTTAACGGTATTTATGAAGGACTGCTTGAGAATGCCGGTGTGACACATTTTGATGGTCGCGCGAGAATTGTCGATGCCCATCACATTTCGATCAATGACCAGGTGGTATCGACAGACAAAATCCTGATCGCTACAGGTGGTTGGCCGGTGATGTTGAAATGGCCTGGTGCGGAACATGCCATTTCATCAAACGAAGCTTTTTTTCTTAAGGAATTACCGAAGCGGATACTGGTGATTGGTGGTGGCTATATCGCTGTTGAATTTGCTGGAATATTTAATGGCATGGGTGTTGAAAGTCATCTGTCATACCGGGGACCACTTTTTCTCCGGGGGTTTGATCAGGACGTACGCGAAATGGTCCGGGACGAACTGACAAAGAAAGGCGTTGATCTTCATTTTAATAGCCTGGCAAACAAAATTGATAAGCAGCCTGATGGTAGCCTCCTGGTTTCGTTTGAAGACGACACGACCATGGAAGTCGACCAGGTGCTCTGTGCCATCGGGCGTGAACCTGCGGTCGACGATATCGGTCTGGAGAATGTGAATGTTGAATGCAAGTTCAACGGTGCCATTGTGATTGATGATGAATTTAGAACCAGTGAACCTAATATTTTCGCACTGGGTGATGTTACAGACAATATTCAATTGACCCCTGTTGCGATTGCAGAGGCGATGGCATTTGCCAGTACACAATTTAACAATGATCCGAAAGTAATGAACTATGACGGAATTGCGACGGCTGTGTTCTGTCAGCCGAATATTGGTACGCTGGGTTTGACAGAGGAAATGGCGAGAGAGACACATGGTGAGGTTGAGATTTACCGGTCAACCTTCCGCCCGATGAAGCATACATTATCGGGGAGCGACGAAAAAAATATGATGAAGATTATTGTAGAGAAATCGACTGATAAAATTCTCGGTGTTCACATGGTTGGCTCTGAGGCAGGTGAAATAATCCAGGGATTGGCAATCGCCTACAAGGCGGGTGTCACCAAGAAAATGTTCGACGAGACCATTGGAATTCATCCAACAACTGCCGAAGAGTTTGTGACCATGCGTGAACCGGTTTCAGCCTAGCGAAAACCCCCGCCTTATTCTGTCGTAGATCTACTCGGTCATCGCTTCTGCTGGTATTTCAGTTTTGTCGTCCCTGGCTGGCTCTGGAGCTGGCGGATGTTCCAGCAGGTCTAGCTGGTGGATAATATTTTTAACTGCCTGGGGTGATGGCTCCAGAGGTGCGATCTGCTGAAAATATGACTTTAACGCCTTGTCGGTTTTGGGTAGCGGTACAATGGTTCCGCGATGGTTTGCCGATAGTTGTCCATCTTCTATTAATAAAGCTGCCATACCAGCGCCGTAGTGTGATGCCAATCCAACATCGATGACAATCACTCTGCTGTCGAATCGTGGATTGATGACGCCACGAGTAGGGGAGTGCCCGATAACAATGTGGTTGGCCTTGTAGAATTTCAGCATGTCGATAAGCGGGGGAAGTTCTGTTTCCGCAGGATTCTGTGCCAGACCACGATACCAGAGAGGGCCATCTTCAGCGTCCACAAGGCTCCCGTCAGGTAGAGGAGATTGTTTAAGGTCTCTCGAAATTGACTTATTGATATCGCTGATAGATCGGAAGGGTAGGTGCGGATTTAGACCACCATGTAGGAAAAGTGTGTCGTTAATCTTGATAACAGCGTTATGTCTCGTGATCAGCTTTCCAATTTCGCCCCGCGCCTCCCAGATCAGGCGATGTTCGACATAGCCGAGTGGGTACCGAGCCATCCATTCTTTCTTGAAAACATCATCGAAAACCATCTCACTGTCATTGGCTGCCAAATAAGTAATGAATTTCTTGTAGTAATCTGCCTGCCTGTCCAAAGATTTTTTATCAATAAGTACCTGGTATTCTCCCTGGTGCACATAGCGAAGGTCACCATAGACATTCATTGCCTCATGGTTTCCGATAAGGAGGTGGACATAACCTCTGGCTCGTCGTGCTGATTTTTCCAGGGCCAGCAACTCACGAATGATCTTGAGGGAGTCTGGCCCCCGATCCGGGATGTCACCTGTCTGAACGAGGTGGGTCTTGCCTGCAATCCATCGTCCTCGTTCGTCGATAATTTTTGCCATGACCAGGACCTTGTGGAATTGCTCGTAATCTCCATGGATATCCCCAATGGCAACGATCCGGTCTACATTCTTCCAGCTATCCTTTGCGAAGGTGCTTGAGGAACAGATTGCGAGGAGTAAAAAAATTACCGGCACTGGAGTGACAGAACCTGGCAAAAAGAAAATTTTCACGAGTGACATGGATTACCCTGATGATGCTTGCTATTCACCTTTAAGTTTATTTGATAAGGTCGCCTCCGGCTAGCCATGACAAACAAGACCTGTGATGCCGCAAAGAAGATCGGCCGATAACAATAATTCGGCAGATAACAATAATAAGGGAGAGACTTTTTGAAGGATGACCTGCTAGTCGGATTAACGAGTGTGCTGAATCTACTGGATTCCCTGTTGGGCTCGGCACAATACTTTCCCTTCCTGTTACTCGGAACCGGCATATTCTTTACCTTTTACCTGAAGTTTCCACAGATCAGATTCTTTGCCCATGCCTGGCGCATTGTCACGGGTAAGTACGATAAGCCCGGTGCAGACGGAGATGCGACACATTTTCAAGCACTGACCACGGCGATTTCCGGCACTGTCGGTACGGGTAATATTGGTGGTGTTGGTTTGGCCATATTCCTGGGGGGCCCCGCTGCACTTTTCTGGATGTGGATGACTGCCTTCTTTGGTATGACAACCAAATTTGTTGAAGTATCCCTTTCACACAAATACAGGGTTCATGATGAGAATGGTTTTATTGTCGGTGGGCCCATGTATGTGATGGAGCGGCGATTGAATATGAAATGGCTCGCCGTGTTTTTTGCGGTGGCCACTGTGATTAGTAGTTTCGGTACGGGCAGTATGCCCCAGAGTAATAACATTGCAGCCGCGGTTAACGCGACCTTCGGGGTTCCAGAGTGGATAACGGGGGCTACGCTAGCCGTTATTCTTGGTCTGGTGATTGTCGGTGGTATCAAGCGGATCGTTCATGTCGCCGAGGCCATTGTGCCAACCATGGCGGTTATCTATTTTGTTGGAGGCCTGGCAGTCATCTTCACCAATCTCGATCAAGTATGGGCTTCTTTTGTGTCGGTGTTTGCAGATGCATTCACAGGTTCGGCTGCAACCGGAGGCTTTCTGGGTGCCAGCTTCGCCTATGCGTTTAATCGCGGCGTTAATCGAGGACTTTTTTCCAATGAGGCAGGGCAGGGCAGTGCACCCATTGCGCACGCAGCCGCAAAGGCGGATGAACCAATTTCCGAGGGCATGGTGTCCATCCTGGAGCCTTTTATTGACACCATTCTGATATGTACCTTAACCGGGTTGGTGATTCTGTCTTCGGGCGTCTGGACTGAGAAGCATCAAAATGTGTTCCAGGGCTTCGATATGGAATTTGTCGAAGGCCAATACAGTGAATCAAACGCAGAACAGAGAGATGCTCTTTTTCAGCATCTCAGCTTCGACCTGCAGGAAGACCCGATAAAACCCTTCACAGGCGAAATTAATGTCATCGCAGGCGTCGCTGTTGATGGGAATTACACTATTATTCACAACCGGTCTCTGGCAGAGGAAGTTCGTTACACTGATGACGATGCGCCATTCACGGGCATGTTGATCGTCGAAGATGGCAAGCTGGTCAATGATCTGACCGTTGCAGGCAAGTCACTGGTTCATTCTGTTGATTTGACAACTATTGCCTTTACACGAGGAGCCTTCGGGGACTTTGGGAAGTACATTGTCGCTATTGGATTGGTTCTCTTTGCCTTTTCTACTGCTGTTGCCTGGTCTTACTATGGGGACAGGGCGATCACTTATCTGTTTGGTGTGAAGGGAATACTGCCCTACCGCGTTGCCTACATTCTCGGATTCTTTGTTGCGGCGATTTCAGATACATCTCTGGTGTGGTTGGTCTCTGCCATCACCATTGCCTTTATGACGATTCCGAACCTTTTCGCCATTGTTATGCTACGTAAAGAAATGAGAGACAGCATCGAAGATTACTGGCGTGTTTTCAATGAAGAACACCCAGATGGTTATTAGAACCATCAT
>CAZAZB010000206.1:5634-7364 GCA_964489485.1 uncultured Pseudomonadales bacterium
GAATCAACAGCAATAGAATCAACAGCAACAGAACTAAAAGTGACCGGGGCAAAAGCAATTAAAGCAGAAGTGAAGGATGGTCTTGCAACATCAGGTCCCGGTATTCCGGAATTTGAGTTGTTGCATACGCGCGAGATAGAAACGCTTAACCTCAAGGTTGAGGAATATGTGCACAGGGAGACGGGTGCATCGCACTACCATCTGCATGCTGATAACGCAGAAAATGTGTTTATGGTTGCCCTGCGAACGGTGCCGATGGATTCCACCGGAGTGGCTCACATGCTTGAACACACGGCACTGTGCGGTAGCGAGCGATTTCCGGTCCGGGACCCTTTCTTTTTAATGATCCGGCGTTCTCTGAACACCTTTATGAATGCCTTCACGACCAGTGACTATACGGCATATCCTTTTGCCAGCATGAACCGGAAAGACTTTTATAATTTAATGGATATCTATCTGGATGCGGTTTTCTTTTCCCGCCTTGACCCTCTGGATTTTGCACAGGAAGGGCATAGGCTGGAATTTGAATCACCCAAGGATGATTCCACGCCATTGGTCTATCGCGGCGTTGTTTATAACGAGATGAAGGGAGATAGCAGTTCTCCTATATCTGTTCTCTACTCAGAACTGCAGAAACATCTCTTTCCCACAACAACATACCATTACGAAAGTGGCGGTGACCCAAAACACATTCCCGACCTGACTTACGAGGGCCTGGTTGATTTTTACAAATCACACTATCACCCCACCAATGCTGTTTTCATGACCTTCGGAAATTTACCCGTCGAGGAACTACAGTACAAAATCCACCATGATGCCCTGGCTCGCTTTTCTCGTAGTGATGAGGTTATTAAAGTTGAACCAGAACAGAGGCTAACGGAAACCCTAAGGGTTAGCGCTCCTTATGCTCTGGATAAGGAAGAGACAAGTGGAAAGTCCCATGTTGTTTTTGCCTGGCTCCTTGGCCTTAACACGAATCTAGAGATGCTATTGAAGTGTCATATCCTGTCTGACGTTCTGCTGGATACCAGTGCATCACCATTGCGAAAGGCGCTCGAAGAGTTCGAATTTGCTGCCGCCGCATCACCGCTGTGTGGGCTGGAAGAATCGAACCATGAGATGAGCTTTATGTGCGGCGTGGAAGGAACAGACCCGGAACATGCCGACAAGGTGGAGGCGCTGATACTCGATGTTCTGGAAGACGTTGCAGAGAAGGGGGTGGATATCGCCCGCCTGGAAGCAGTATTCCACCAGCTTGAGTTGTCACAAAGAGAGGCTGGAGGGGATGGCATGCCCTACGGGTTACAGCTGATTTTTTCCTGCATGTCTGCTGCGATCCACCGCGGTAATCCAATCGAGTTGCTTGACCTTGACCCGGTGATCGAAAAATTGCGGTCAGAAATACACGACCCTGATTTCATCAAAAAACTCGTCAAGGAACTGCTTCTTGATAATAAACACAGGGTTCGCCTTGTTATGTATCCCGATGCACAACTCAGTGAAGAAATGTTGGCGGAAGAAAGCTCGAAGCTTGACGCGATAAAATCCGGGATGTCTGCGCCGGAAAAATTGGTCGTGATAGAGCAGGCCCAGGCGCTCGAAGAACGTCAACAGCAAGAAGAGGATTTAAGTCTCCTGCCCAGTGTTGGGCTAGCCGATGTGCCGAAGGAACTCAAGATTCCAGTATCCGAGCACCATGATGAAAGCTGTATAACAGCCTACCGGATACC
>CAZAZB010000207.1:0-7316 GCA_964489485.1 uncultured Pseudomonadales bacterium
ATTGATGCGGTGGGAAAATTGTGGACCCACATAATTATGCGCAAATTCATCCTCTCTACTCCACTGTACCTTGACTGGTTTCGAGATAGCCGCAGACAGCCACACAGCTTCGAGCGTTGCCTGACAAGCTATTCTGCCCCCAAAGGCACCTCCGATGCGATGGTTTCTAACAATGACACTATCTTCCGCCATTCCTAACAATTTTGCTGTCGCTCGCTGTATATAGAATGGATCCTGGCTTGCCGTCCAAACATCGCATTTGCTGCCATGGACCCAGGCGAGCCCGGATCTGGGTTCCATTGCTGCGTGGGCAAGCATGGGTGTGTCGAAACGCAGATTCAGCCTGGTTTTTGTTGTTCCCGAATCGCCCGATTGTTGAATATCAAGTTCAGTATGTCTGAAGGAATCTTTCAAGATAGCCTGATCAATATCCAGGTCTGGGTGGATAGTCGCCTCGTCCGACATTGTTAGCTCACTCCACTGGCAAGCCAATGCATCCATTCCGCGACGCAGAGCCATGGGTGTCGTGGCGATGATGCCTGGTAGGTCTTCGGGTCCATCGACAACTGCTTCAATGCCGGGCGTTGCCAGCGCGGCATCTCGATTAAATGAAAGGAGCTCAGCGCCTAGAAAAATGGGCTTTACGACTGCACCAAAAAGCATGCCGTCAACAGATACATCCCGGACGAAAAGAGGCTCTCCATGGATAATGGCTTCAATATTGCCCATCGCGCCGGGTTTACCGATATAGTTTCGCTGCGCCAGCGAACGCATTTCTGGCAAGGGATTAGGGTACTGTGTCAGTACAATGTTTTCTTTCAGGTTCGCTGCAATCTGTGAGTATAGGATTCGCGTGCCACTTTCATCCATGAACCCGTCTTCAATCAGGGATAGGCCATTGGTGTTCACGCCCAGTTGCTGCGCTGCAAGCGCGCGAAGCTTTTCACGTAGTGTTGCCGCTGCAAGCGCTGTTGGTTCGAAATAGTCCTGAACGCTCTGGCTACCCACTGTGCTTTTGGTCGGCAGTATCTGGTCAGTTTTCGGTAAGATGCAATTGATTGATCCAGGATCTACCCAGAGTTCTTCCGCGACCACGGCAGTTAATCCGGTCTCGATTCCCTGGCCCATCTCTGAACGGGGGCAGAAGAAGATGAAATCACCCATCTCTGATAATTGTATCCACCCCAGCGCGTCTTCCAGGTCCCCGAGCTTTAGTGTCGGAATTGCAGGCAGATAAGAGCAACTGCTTAGAACCGTGATGCCGCCAGCAAGCCACCCTGTTTTTTTCAGAAATTCCCGTCGCTTCAAGGTCATCATGTCTGTGACCTGCTGAGTTTTGAAGCGTCTACGACTGCATCCGCAATGCGGCTATAGGTGCCGCAGCGACAAAGGTTACCATTCATTGCAACCTTTGCTTCTTCCCGGGAGATTTCATGATCTGCACGGTCGATCAATGCTGCCGCCGTCATCATCTGGCCAGCCTGGCAATATCCGCATTGTGGAACATTGAGATTTCGCCACGCTTGTTGGGTGGCGTGGGGATCTTCCTTGCTGCCAAGACCTTCGATGGTCGTAATTGACTGGTTTTCCAGATTGGAAACACTCACCTGGCAAGAGCGAACTGCGGAACCGTTGATATGTACCGTACATGCGCCACACTCGCCGATACCGCATCCAAATTTGGTGCCCACGAGACCGAGTTTGTCCCGTAAGAATTCCAGTAGTGATGTTTGCTCCCAATCGGGGTCAACCTCAGTCGGTTGATGGTTGATGATCAACATGAATTTGCCTTAATGTTACAGAGTGTAACATATATCATATCACGACGATTACAAAAGTAAATTGCTGCGTTTTCCGGTTCTAAATATCATCGGGCGTCATCTATTCACCATTGTGGAAGCAACGGTGCCCAGGTAACGGATCAAGGTATTCTGGAGCGATGAGTTCGAATACGGCGTTTAGGCAGGTTTATCGGAGAATGCCGAGACGGTCAGTCAGGTCCACCTCTTCACCATCGGATGATAACAAAGGACGAGGTGGATCAGATTTTTGAGTGAGTGGTGTGACGACAAATATTGTGATGAGACATGCACCCATACCGATGAGATCGCCAGGAAGTTCAGGCCATAGAACGCGCGACACCAGCCAGACAGCGACGCCAGTGAACATGGCTGTTACCGCACCTGTTCGGTTCGCTTTTCGCCACCAGATACCGACAACAAATGGGACAACGACGCCAGCCAACAGAACTGCATTAGCATCCAGAATCAGATTGTAGATGGCCTGGACTTTTAACGCGGTGACACCGGCGATTATTCCGACAATGGGAATGGAAGCTCTGGCCCAGAGCACTCTTCTGTTCTGATCTGCATCGGGCCAAAAAACCGGGAGAATATTCGCACTGATCACACTGGATGCAGACAATAAAGCACTGTCTGCGCTGCTCATGATTGCGGCGAGCAGTGCGCCAACAAATACTGCCATCAATACCGGGTGGAGGTGTTCTTGTGCGAGTGTAGGAATGATCGCTTGCCTGTCTTCGATACCTGGCATGGAAACACTTGCCAGAAGTCCTAACATCACAGGGATCATGGCGATCACCAGAAAACCGAGACTGCCTATGTAGAAGGCATTCTGTGCGACCTTTTCGCTGCGTGCAGAGAGACCGCGTTGTAATAGGGACTGGCTCGCCAGGTTTGCGATGCCAATGATGAACCATGCGCGCAGATAGTTCATCCAGGAGGCAATGTCGTTACTTTCGGGTAGCATGTTAAATTTTGAAGCAGGTACGCTGGACCATGCGGATGTCCAGCCACCCATATCGATCAACACCACTGCCAGCAAGATGACAAGTCCGATAACGATCACGGTAAGTTGCACAAAGTCTGTTAGAACAACCGCCCACATGCCGCCGGCTGCGGTATAAATCAACACGATAGAACCACCAATGACGATTCCCCACTCAAGCGAAAGACCTGTTAGTGAATTCAATACGACACCGAAGGCAACCATCAGTGCACCGGACCAGCCGATACTCGATGATGTCATGGCCAGCGCTGAAAAAAGTGCAGCGACACGACCAAAGCGAATGTCTATAAAGTCGATAACCGTGACAAGCTTTAGCCGCCGAACGAGTCGAACAATAAACAAGCCAACCAGTGCCAGACCCAGTGCCGCACCGAAAGGATCTGCGATAACTGCCAGTAAACCACCCTCATAGGTCATGCCTGATACGCCGAGCATGGAACCGCCACCAATCCAGGTAGCCATAATGGTCGCGCTGCATAACCAGAGTGGCAGCGACCGCCCGGCTACCATGAAATCGTCAGGTGATGCTGTACGCCTGGCGGCATAGACACCTATTGCCAGCATGGCTACCAGGTAGACGGAGACGCCGGTGAAGATGATATTTTGATCTGTCACTACTGCTTTCCTGCCTCGTCTATGTAGGTGTGCCCCAGTATCGTGGATGTACGCAGTCGAGATGGATTCCTCTTATCCCCGACTTTGTATTCGTTATGCTCTACTCTTAAGGACCGGGGATCAGGACCACCAAGGATCGCCTCTTCAAGTACCCGACCATCCATGCTGGTCGGGACAGGAATACCCAGCAACCGGCAGATGGTTGGTGCAATATCTACATTTCCCGAAGGTACGCCCGAACCTAGTCCAGACTTGAAATCCGGACCTACAGCGATGAGCGTGTTGTGAATGTCGAATGGGCTAGGTGACCCATGCCCCGCGACACCCGGGTAGGTTGTTGTACCCGCATAGCCATACTGGTTTTTCTTATTCGTCCACACCGGACCTAGAAGAATGTCGGGAGAACGCTCGTGATTGTAGTGGATAACATCAAAGGAAAATGTGCCTGGATAGCGACCTTCAGTTGACCCATTCTTTTTAGCTGCGGTGAATATTGAACCCACCCAGGCTTCTTTTCTGAAGGTTTCAACAATAGCGGCGATCTGCTCGCGGTTCTTGTCGGTAACATATATTGCCGGACCCACCACCACAACACCCTTGTCCAGGTTGTCTCGTTTGAGTGGCCCCCGGATATCCGCACCCCCCAGATGGGTTGAAAAACCGTGATCTGATGCGATCAGGATGTTGATTGTCTTATCCAGACCCAGGCGTTTATGTTCAGCCAAAATCCTGCCAACCTGTGCATCGACAAGCGTAAGAGCCCTGTTGGCGTCCGGATGGCCTATGCCAACGGAATGAGCAGTATGGTCCGGGTCGGAAAGCCACATAAATGTGACGTCAGCAGGCTCTTTGCCGAGGCCATATTGAAAGTAGGCATCAACGGCACGTTGGTTCCGAAGCTGATTGGGTGTCGCGTCCTCCGGCGCTTCGCCAAGATCATGTAGCACCCTGACTTCTCTGGAAGCAGGCAAGACAAGTTCAGTGTGAACGAGTCCCAGACCTGCGCCTTTGTGGTTAAGAAGAAATGCTGAGCCAGAGGAACCTGAACTAACCACGAGTAATCGTTTGCTATGACGTTCCAGATACTCTCCCATAGATTCGGTTGTGAGTAGATGTCCTTGAGTTGCAGTCTCCACTTTCACTAGGTTCGCAGCATCGCCGGTTGATAGCCCTTTGTCGTGATCGACTTGCGGGAAATAGATGGTGTTACCCATCAAGCCGTGAGTTTTGGGATAGCTACCCGTTGCAATCGAGGCTGCGTTGACACGAGTGACGGTAGGGAACACCGAATGATTATTTTCGAACCAGACACCTTGTTGAGCAAGTTTGTAGGTGTTTGGCATTAAATCTGGCGTAACATAATCAGGTCTTAAACCATCCAGGATTATCACCACTACTCTGGATGCGGCGGTCGCCTGTAGTGCGATGAAACAAAGTAAAATAACGATGCACTTGAATAAAGTCTGCATAATCTCCCCGGTGATGGATTCTTGAACTATACCTTATTCTTGCACGGGTTATTCCAGTGACAGCGCTCTTCTATATATTGAATCTAGTCGGCACGTGCATTCCAATCTGCGATCACTTGCCTTTCTCCTTCTCGCATAATACCGGCAGCCAGCGCCGCAGAGACAATATGTGGCCCAAGGAAAACCGTGCCGCCCAGTACGAGAGTTTTCATGGTTAGTCCTATTACAGGTGAGAGGAGTTGATCCTCTATGTTGGATGAGTATATCCACTATACTGAGCATAGATTTCAACTGGAGACACCAATGATTCGCCCACTCGATGGATACAAGGTATTAGATCTTACACACGTTTTGGCAGGCCCCTATTGTACTTACCAACTGGGTCTACTGGGTGCTTCTGTGACCAAGGTAGAATCTCCCAAAGGGGATATGGTGCGCGGCTGGGGCGGCACTGAAGAACAGTTAGCGATGAAAATCGGTACTGGTTTTGCTGCCCAGAATGCAGGTAAGAAGAGCATTTCAGTCGATATCACGAAGCCCGATGGTGCAGAGATAGTGTCTCGTCTCGCTGAAAATGCAGATATTATGGTGGAAAATTATCGACCCGGTGCGCTAGCCCAATATTGCCTGGGTTATGAAGACATCAAAGCCATCAATCCCGGGATCATCTATGTCTCCATCAGCGCATTTGGTCAGAACGGACCTCTGGGACATCGTCCTGGATTTGATGATGTCGTTCAGGCGAATAGTGGATTCATGTCTATTAACGTAAGGGGAGACGGACCCATCAGAACCGGCGGTCCCGTTCTTGATTACGCAACAGGAATGCATGCAGCCTCCTCGGTTCTGGCAGCAGTGCTTTTAAAAGAGCGCACCGGGGAAAGTCAACGTATTGATCTGGCTATGCAGGATGTCACTATGTTGCTGATCAACCACAATACCCATATAACAGCTTCGACGGGCGTGCCGCCTGAACCTGCTGGTAATCGGGAGGGATTTTTGTTGGGAAGGTATGAAGCCAAATCAGGCTACGTGATGCTTGCCGGTTATCTTCCACACCACCAGCGTTCCATTTGTGCTGCTATTGGGTTGGCCGAATTTGCGGAATTCAGTGGCAAACAATTTTCAGAGTTTAGCGACAAGGTAGAACGAGCAGTTGACGATAGACTACTGGAAAAAACCGCGATGGAGTGGGATAAGATCTTCAGCGAGGCGGGTGTAGTTGCCGGGGGTGTTCATGATCTGAAGGAAGTGCTGGAAACAGGGCAGCCAGAAGCAAGAGAGCTACTAACAAAAGTTGATACCAGCGCAGGACCTGTTCAGGTGTCCAATGCAGGGTATCTTATCAACGGCGATACCTTCAGGCCTAACGGACCTGTTCCTTTGCTGGGTGGAGATACCAAAAGTATTCTGGGGGAACTGGGTTACTCCAGCGATCAGATTGATCGCTGGCTAAGTGACAAGGTTGTTGTACAGGCGTAAGTAGGCGTATGGCCGAGCATCATCAAGAGTGCTGGAAATATGAGTAAGTCATTTTCGATGTGGGTCTGGATATAGCGCACCTGGCTATAGTAGAACCTATTCCAATATAGTCAGGTCTATAATGGAGTATAGGTCAATATAGCCATATCATCTGACGTTCCCCAGGTTCTTGGCGAGGCTAATTCGGTTTTCGACCAAATAACCAAGTTTTTCGTAGAAGGCAATGACGTCAATGTTATCAGAGCGTACTTGCAGGTTAATTTTTGGACAGCCGAGAATCGCCAATCCTTCTTCTGCTGATTGCATTAACAAGGTGGCAATTCCCTTTTTGGCGTGGTCCGGGTGTACGGCAAGGTGGTGGATCCACCCCCTGAACCCGTCAAAACCCGCTATGGTCGTTCCGATGATCATGCCGTCAAATGCACAAACAAGGAAGAGGTGCGGTTGCGCGGTAAGTTTTCTGTCGATGACAGCATTGGGTTCGTTCCAGGGCGGGTCATCGGGGAAGACCAAATTCCAGAGTTTTACCACAGCCTGCCTATCTGTTTCTTGAAATGGTCGTATGGTTGATGCTTTGATAAAGAGAGTGCTCGATTATTATCTCTGGTATTGCGGCACCAGTAGTGCAATTAGACCTAACATGAAAACGAATATCGAAGCAGGACCCGGCACTTGCTGTGTTTGATATAACCACATTATCGGGTTACAAGAAAACATTTCCGCGGTTGGCTTTTGATGGTGCTTGTCACTGCATCGCCATCCAACGGGCTGTAGACAATCACTTTTTCTTCCGTGCGACAGGGACATCTTTATAAGGACCAGCAGATTTTTTGTGTGAAACAATTTTACCGGCGGAACGATCAATTTTTACATATCGATTCGTTCGGGGGTTTTAACCTGAACAATATCACTTTTCTTTGATGCCATGATTCACCATATTAC
>CAZAZB010000208.1:0-7300 GCA_964489485.1 uncultured Pseudomonadales bacterium
CACATTGTTGGTAACGAACGACGCGGTCTTACGGGATATCTAAAATCAGGGTGTTGCGATGGCGCCCTGATTCAGTACCGGTATCTGAACATTGTTTGAGTCCAGTTCTTCCTTGATGACGCGTAATAGCTCCCACCGGGTAGGCCAATAGTCAGCCCGTAGAACCCAGGGTCGTACGACAAATACCATGGCGAATGGCGAGAGCTGATCCATTTCGATAGTGGGTGCGGGATTTTCAAGAATCCGGTCATGACCTATAATAATAGCTTCGATGATGCCTTTGACGCGCTCTATGTCTTCGCCATAGGCAACACGGAATTCCATGTCAATTCGTCGGTTATCCTGTAGCGTAATATTCTTGATGACATCCCCCCAGATGCGATTGTTGGGGATAATCAGTGTTTGATTGTCAAAGGTCAGGACAGTCGTCGATACCAGGCTCATTTTTGATACCTTTCCGATAACCCCGCCAGCTTCAATAATGTCATCAACATCGAAAGGGCGGTAGCCGAGAATCATGATCCCGGCGGCAAAATTTGCCAGTGAATCCTGTAGTGCAAAACCGACAATGAAACCGGCGATACCAATACCGGTGAGGAAAGCTGTGATCTCGACGCCGAGTTGACTGAGGGCAATCAGTAAACCGAATATCATGATTCCCCGATTCGACAATGAGAGCAGCATTTCCTGCATCAAGCGCGAAGTTTCTACTTTTTTGCTCTCGAAACTACGACGCATCAAATAGGTAGCGAGCCTGGCGATAAGCTTGAAAATGCCAAGGATTGCCAGAAATAAAATTGTTTTCGTCAGGAAATAGCCAGTATTATCGCGACCGCTTTCCAGAAGCTCTTTCGTCTGTTTTTGCAAAATGCCTAGAACAATGGTTGGGTTGAATAAATCGGTTGACACTTCCCCCGTTTGAAGCAGAAGCTGTCGATAACGGGTTGATTCGATATCAAATTCATCCATCATCACAACGATGCTTGAGAGTGCGCCAAGGGTTGCAGCTTCCCGGGTCTTCATGGCAAGAATTTCGGATCGTAGATCGGCAGATGGTTTTTCATTTTTCATTGAGAGTTCAAGCGAATGCTTTTGCCTGGCAATCACAGTGATCTGCCCATAAAGGTTATCAGCATAGGGCACCAGTCGATTGAGAAGGTTCTCTCTGGCATTTGCAACATCCAGTCCCAGGCGTTCCAGTTCTCGAATGATGCGAATTTTCTTCTTGAACAAAGTCTCGATCCATTCCATATCATCTGAAATGAAGCGCTCAAATTCTATGAGCTCGAATCCTTTCAGATCGGCTGTTTGTGACCGCTTGCTGATGTTTTTTTCTAATTCGATCTCCAGGACAAGGTCCAGTGCATTGTTTGAAGCGATGACATAACCGACCACGGTATCTCGTAACTCGGCTGTGTCGATCCCACGCTGACCCTGTTTCTGCAGGATGTCAGAAAGATTGAACACCAGGTCGAAAACAGCCATCGCTTTCTGTTGAAACTGGAGCTCCAGCGCTATTTTATTATCGCCTTTGGCGACGTCTATCTGTCGTCTGAGTTTGTCGAATCCGGCACGTAATATCTCAATTTTGCTGGTGGTATCCTTTGCCTTGTCAAGGATACCTTGATTTGGATCTACATCTTCTTCTGCCGCTTCGCTGGTTTGTTCATTTGATTGTGTCGAGGTTGTCTTATTCGGCTCATTAGGCGCGGCAGCAATCGTCGGCTCGATCCCCAATGTGAGAATCAGTAGTATTGTTATCAGGGAGCGAATCATGTTCTGCCTGTCATTTGAATTTACGCAGGAGCATTATACCTCTAAGGAACCTCTGATTAAGTCCTATTTATGCCATTAATCAGAGCTTCCCTAACCTACTTGAAAGAAGGTGTATCTGGACTATTGCGTGTTTTCTTATAGATGCAGTTCCCACTGGAGTCTTGCAACGGTCAATCTTTTTTCACTTGATATTCGCAGAACATTATCAAATTGTCTGATGTCAAAAAACACTTCATTGAGGAATCAGCGAGGGATAATTAACCGGGACTAGCTGCCAGGTCGAAAATCGTGTCAGTTGCGTGCCTATTTGTTCCACCGATATGTGATAAATTAGATCCTGTCACGACTGCCAGGAAGGAACAGTGCCGGAAGCACAGACACCGTTAACAGAAGCCATTTTTAAAGGGGCTACAGCGCCATTGCTGGACGCCACCATTGGCCAACATCTGGATACTATTGTTCAACGAAACCCTGATCATCCCGCGCTGATCATGCCGCACCAGGATATCCGCTGGAGCTATGGTGAATTCGTACATCAGGTTAATCGACTGGCGACGGGGCTGCTTCATCTCGGCTTTGAACCGGGCGACCGGATCGGTATCTGGTCACCCAATCGATATGAGTGGGTGTTGACCCAGTTCGCAACGGCAAAAATTGGCGCTATCCTGGTGTGCGTTAATCCGGCTTATCGATTGTATGAACTGGAATATTCCCTCAACAAGGTTGCCTGCAAGGGATTGATTACCGCGCCCAGTTTCAAAACCAGTCTCTACCTCGACATGCTCTACGAGTTAGCACCTGAGTTGCGGGATTGTAAACCGGGTGAATTGATCTCACAGAAGTTCCCACATTTGAAGTCAGTGATCAGGATGGACGATGAAATTTCTCCCGGGATGTTCAATTTCACTGATGTTTGCGGGATGGGCGGTGATAGAGAAATTGAGAGACTCAAAGCACTCGGAACAACCCTTAAATCGACCGACTCGATTAACATTCAATTTACCAGTGGCACGACGGGTACGCCGAAAGGCGCAACGCTCACACATAAAAATATTCTTAACAACGCCTATTTCGCTGGTCAGAGCATGAATCTCGTCGCAGACGATCGATTGTGTATCCCCGTGCCCATGTATCACTGTTTCGGCATGGTGTTGGGCACATTGGTGTGCGTTTCCCATGGAGCGACCATGGTATTGCCGGGTGACGTCTTTGATCCGGTACAGACGCTAACAGTTGCCTCGAGCGAAAAGTGTACTGCCCTGCATGGCGTCCCGACGATGTTTATCGCAGAACTGGATTTGCCTAATTTCAAGGAGTTCGATCTCAGTGCGCTCAGGACGGGTATCATTGCCGGATCAACCTGTCCTATCGAATTGATGCGTCGATTAATCGACGATATGGATTTGACAGAAATTGTTATCGGCTATGGCCAGACAGAGTGTAGTCCGATCAATACAATGACAGCGATAAACGATTCGCTAGAGGCGCGGGTGACGACTGTCGGTGTCGCGCACACGAATTGGGAAGAAAAGATTGTCAGAGAGAGCGGCGAGACAGCGTCTATTGGTGAAACCGGAGAAGTTTGTACCCGTGGTTATGGCGTCATGCAGGGTTATTGGGGGGACCCCCAGCGCACCGCTGAAACCATTGACGAGCACGGGTGGCTGCATTCTGGTGATCTGGGGGAAATGGATGAAAATGGTTATGTCAAGATAACCGGTCGTATCAAGGATATGATTATTCGTGGCGGCGAGAATATTTACCCTCGCGAAATTGAAGAATATCTTTATACCCATCCGCTGATTCAGGAAGTCCAGGCTTTTGGTATTGCTGATGAGAAATACGGTGAACAGGTCTGTGCCTGGGTGCAGATAAAAGAAGGACATGATTTATCTGCCGAGGAAATCAAGGAATTTTGTCGTGGCAAGATTACCCACTTCAAAATACCGCACCACATTAAGCTGGTTAACGAATTCCCAATGACGGTGACCGGCAAGATGCAGAAATTCATCATGCGTGATGAAATGGTGGAATACCTTAAAAATATTGATTGAGCTGCATAACAAAAATGAAAAAATAAGGATGGAGTTAATATGAAAGTATTTGGTGGTTTGGTCGTGGCTATTGTGTTGGTGGTTGCGGGTGCGATGTATTTGGTTTTCCAGAATGCTGACGGTATCGTTAAGGGGATAATCGAAGAAGTTGGTACTGAAATGACTGGCTCCAGGGTGAGTGTGGGCGATGTCAAACTAAGGCTGGCCGATGGTAGTGGCACCATCACAGGGCTGCAGATCGCGAATCCTGAGGGTTTTAGCAAGGCGAATATATTTGAGATCGACAAGATCACGCTGGGTATCGACCCGGGCTCGCTTACGGGTCCCGTTTATATCCTCAATGAAATAGAGATAGACGGTGCAAGAGTTCTCGCGGAACAGAATATGTCTGGTACTAATGTTGAAGTGATGAAAAAAAATATCGAGCAAGCGGCTGATCGAGTCACTGCACAGCTGGGGCTTGATTCAGGAGCAGAGGTAGAAGAAACAACGGATGATGTTCGTTTAATGGTGTCGAAGTTTCGCTTTGTGAATAGCTCGGCCAGGCTGGTAACAGAACAATTCGGAGAGCACGAATTGACTGTGCCAGGCATCAATCTGTCGAACCTTGGCACAAAAGAGAAAGGGCTGACGCCGGAAGAACTGGCGACAGAGGCAGTCTCTGCGCTGGTCAAGCAGGTACAGAAGGCTGTCTCGGACAAGGTCAAGGAACTGGCTGAAGATGCAACGATGGAGGCACTCGAAAGTAAGTTGAGCGCGGAAGATAAAGAGACGGTGAACAAGTTCAAATCACTCTTCAAGAAAAAATAAAGGCGGAGGTAGCCGTGGCTATGCTGTTCAGACAACTGTTCGACAGAGAGTCCTACACCTATACCTATCTAATAGCACGGGATACGGGTTGTGACGCGCTACTGATCGACCCAGTATTAGGCAATGTGGATCACTACATGCGTCTGCTGGAAGAACTGCAGTTGAAGCTTGTCAAAGTGGTGGATACCCATGTCCATGCAGACCATATAACGGCAGCGGCGGAATTACGCGACCGAACGCATTGTATTACAGTGATGGGAGAACAGAGCAGTGTCGATTCTGTCTCCCAGCGGGTTGCTGATGGCGATATCGTGGCAATTGACGGTTTAACATTAACGGCAGTCCATACACCCGGACACACCGATGATTCTTATTCATTTGTAATGACCGACAGGGTATTTACCGGCGACACGCTGCTCATTCGAGGCACAGGCCGAACAGATTTTCAAAGCGGCAGCGCAAGTGATGCCTACCGTTCAATCACCCGGAAATTGTTCACATTGCCCGATGACACGCTTGTCTTCCCCGGGCATGACTACAAGGGCGAGACGGTCAGTACTATTGGTGAAGAAAAATCACACAATCCTCGACTCAAAGTGGCCAATGAAGCGGCGTACATTGAATTGATGAATAACCTGAATCTTGATAACCCCAGGATGATGGACGTGGCGGTGCCCGCGAATCAAAAGGTTGCCTTGCGCCAACAAGAAATAGACGAGCAGGGCTGGTCTTATAATGTTGAACAATTGAGGTCACTCATCGCTGATGAGAAAGTATTCCTGGTTGACCTGCGTGAGGATGCAGAAAGGGACAAGAGCGGTTCCATCGACTCTTCGATTAATGTGCCGTACAACAATATTGACCAGGCCATTGCAGAAAATGGTGTTTTGAGCGAACTGGTTCAAGCCAGTAACAAGAAGCTGGTTTTTTACTGTGCCTACGGAGAACGCTCGGCGATGGCGTTGAGTGCAGCCCGTGACGCGGGCCTGGAGAGTTATCACCTTAAGGGCGGCATGGCGGCCTGGTCTCACAATTGAGTCAGTTTGATATTGAAATAGTATCAATTATAGAATTCAATATTGCGTTTGACCCCTATTTAGTCGTAGTAATCGAATAAATCACCAATAATTTACTGCAGTCGAAAGTAAGGAGGGAAATGGTCAATGAGAAAAAGCACAAGGAAGGGTTTAAGAGCTACAACTGCTCTATCACGCTGGGTACTGTTCGTCGCAATCAAACCGAAGGTCATTATGAAGATGTTATTTACGTCGACCTGATCGTGGATTAGGAAAACCTTGCAAAAATATTGATGTATCAATAGGGCGCCTGGAATAGTTCATATTCCCGCCTCCGGAATAGATAGTATTCCGATTTACCCTCTGCCAACCCTGCCTGTTTTGATTAGGATGGTTGTGTCAGGAGTGCTGTGGTCAACGACTCTGATCTCCTGACAATTGAGCTGTATCCCGAAAGCAAAAATAATGAAATGAGCGGATGTCAGTGGTTTAGACACAACATTATTTTTAATTTAGTGGAGATCGACAATGAAAAAGATCGGATCAATTTTATGTTCTATTGGTTTGTTGGGGTTAGTTGCATCCAACGCGACAGCGAGCAACAAGAATGAGGCGTTAACAGCCTGCAAGGCACACATTACGGGGCTCTATACCAACGGGCTTCATACCAATGTTAAAAAAGTTCGTCAGAAGAATGGGCATGTTGAAGTCAAAATGAAAGTCCAGAACGATGGAGAACGTTTCGTTGCGACCTGTAAAGTGGCATCTGATGGCACCCTGGACTACACGACGAATAGAAATGGAGTCGTCAGCCAAAACTAGGGAATGGGCTATTGCAATGCTTCAGTCATTCAATCACAGTGCGCCCTGAGGTTGGTTAATAAAGGATATTGTGATTGAAGACGCTGGAGCATCTTTTCGAACGTAATGTCGCCTGGGCGCAAGGGCTAAAGGAGAAAGACCCTGAATTTTTCTTGCGCCTTTCTAAACAGCAAAATCCAGAGTATCTCTGGATCGGCTGTTCGGATAGTAGAGTTCCTGCAAATCAAATTGTAAACCTGCCGCCAGGCGAAGTCTTTGTTCACCGTAATATTGGCAATGTTGTTGTACACACTGACTTGAATTGTTTGTCTGTTATTCAGTTTGCTGTCGAGACACTTAAGGTGAGCCATATTATAGTTTGTGGACATTATGGTTGTGCCGGGGTCAAGGCGGCCATGGAAAATCAGGATCATGGGCTTGCCGATAACTGGCTTCGTCATATCAAGGATGTGGACAGGTTTAGCGCAGACAAGCTTGAAGGATTCAGTGGCAACGAAAGGTTTGAGCAACTTTGCGAATTGAATGTGAAGGAACAGGTACGCAATGTTTCCAATACAACAATTGTTCAACAGGCATGGCAGCGTGGTAGTAAACTCTCCCTTCACGGCTGGATCTATAATATTGCCGATGGGTTGTTGAAGGACCTTGGTACCTGCCTATCGGCTGAGGATCAACTCTAATCTGCTACTCGGGAAGGGTGTCACCCGAGCCGCCAAATTCACTCGGCATGTCTTTGTACTTTGGTAACCCGTCCTGAACAGAGACTGTTTTTTCACCGTAGAAAACGTGCAGGGTTGGTTCATGTGTGAAATCCGGGACGAC
>CAZAZB010000209.1:0-7292 GCA_964489485.1 uncultured Pseudomonadales bacterium
GACCAGCGCGCCGGTGGCAGACAGAATAGTCATGCTCACCAGTCTCGGTATGACACAAGACATCGCGGCGAAAGTCGCCGCGGGTGGTAGTGAGGAGATGGGGCGTTGTATTCTTGCGCTCTACCGAGACGCTGCGCAACCAACAATGAGCAACCTTGGCGCTGATCTGGCAGTGATGCGCGAACGGCCTGGGCTCGTGATCATCGCAGAGAATGATGGTTATGTTGGCACCGAATCGATGGCGCGTGACACCGCTGCACGCGCCGGTGCCAGGGTCAGCTTTCTTCCAGATGTCGGCCACTGGTGGATGATTGAGAATGCCGAAGCAGGAGCAGCGGCCTTGAACACATTCTGGAAGAGTGTCGATTAGACCGACCCAAGAAATAAGGCATGATGGTTGGTCATTAGATTTTCGGAAAAGCAGAAGCCTATGCCTAAATCCAAATTTGGTAAACTGTCCCTTTATTATATCGGCTCTTTGATTGCGGACCGGGGAGCAGGATGACAGATCGAACGATGACGATCGCGGGTATTGTGATGGTAACGCTCGTTATTGGTTGGCTGCTATTCCGTGCCAATCTTGTCCCAGATACCGTTGAAAAAATGGCACATCAACCTATAGAACAAACAGAGACCAAGCGCGTCACGAGCGTAAAGGCGACAGCCAGGGATTGTTCGCGCATAGGCAAAAACACCAGACTGCTTGGATCAGTCAGGAACACCGGCAATACCACACTGGCACTGGTCACCGTCCAACCTCTCTGGAAGAACAGCAGTGGCTTGGTCCTTGGCAGAGGCCTTGTTTATGTCGTCAATCGGGAGAATCCCCTGGCACCTGGGCATAGTCGGGACTTTGAGGCTCTCACTAAATTGAGGCATGTAACCAAGTGCAATGTCGAGCCCCTTGATTGGGGTTCCTGAGATTCTAGGACGATTTACCTAATAGCCAAATGGGTAAATTCGTGCTCGTTAGTCGTGGCGGACTGTCGGTAGAAATCACAATCATTCATTTTTTTAGCGCGGAGAAATAGCACTAGTGTCATGCACTCTAATACCGAACGCCAAGAGCGTTAGAATTTAATGACATCACCCGCTTTGGAACTCTGATAGGCCGCATCAACAATGCGCATATTGATCAGTCCTTCAGTACCTCCGGGTACTGGTATTTTATTGCTGTTGATACAATCTACAAAGTATTGCATCTGTTGGTCATAGAGGTGTTGGTGGGATTCTTTGGATGGTGAAAAGCCGAGATTTGAGTCAACGATCTCGCCCGTTCGATGGCCTTCTCGCGACAGTATGAGTCTGGTTGGATTAGCTTTGCCAAAACCAATTTGACCAAATCCTTTTTCACCATACAACTGCGCTGACGATTCAGCCTGGCCGATAGATGGCTGCCACCATCCTGTTTCGATGGTTGAAACCGTACCGCCCTCCCATTCAACAATCAGAACGCCGGTGTCATCTACATCCTTTTTCTGACCTGCCACACTGTCATAGTAGGTGCCAAGTTTAGCGTATACTGAAACGGGGTTCGGATCACCAAGAAGAAACCGAATCGTATCCACCGCATGGATACCCATGTCCGCCATCGATCCGCCACCCGCAAACTCGCGTTGCGTAAACCAGCCAGAAGGACCCCAGTTAGTGTGTGAACTGACGCCCCTTGTACGAACAATTTTTCCTAGCTGCGAGGCATGATGCCTTAACCACATGACATCTTCGTTAAATCGCCAGCAATGTGCCACCATCAATAGCGCACCGGATTGCACCGCTGCATCACACATCGACTCAGATTCATGCGCGTTCAGCGCCATGGGCTTTTCAACCATGACATGCACACCGGCATTCAGTGCTGCTATTGTCTGTGAAGCATGTAGATAATTAGGTGTACTCACGACAAGTGCATCCACAGTGCAATCTTCAAGCAGTGCCTCTACCGATCGATATTGATTCGGAATATTAAATTCTGCTGCAAAAGCAGACATTGAGTCAGGGTGATGGTTCACCACCGCGACCAGTTCCACGCCAGCAGCCAATGCAGCTTTCGCATGGATTTTGTTGATGTACCCGGTACCGGCAAATGCTATTTTCATCGAAAAAATATATCAGACTTGTTCAAAAACAACCATAAGGGACCGCAAGCAACACGGTTTACAGAACACCGGCGTCTTCGGCAGATTGCACAAAGTGAGACCCGAGAACAGTTCACCTATTTCCGAAATAAGTAAACTGTCCCCAAATTCTGCTAGTGCCAGGATGGATCATGGGTTAGTTGGTAAGCCTCTCTATTCTTGATGCGTTTGATATATGCCGCAACCTTCGGTGTTGGCGACTTTAGCCAACCAAATTGAACAGCAAAATCTAACGTCCCTCCATAGACAACATCTGCCGCTGTAAATTGAGTTCCCAAAGCCCAATCCTCTTCCGGTGTCATCGATTCGACGGTCGCCAGGCAACGTTCCAAATCACCCCAACCAACTGATTGAGGTGAATAGTCCACACCCTCAAGTTGGTTGAAAGTAAACATGGGCTCCAGCGTTGTGCCTGGGTAAAACAAGTAGCGGTAGTAGCGACCACGTTGCGCTGAACTGGTCAGCGGTGCGAGACCCTTGTCGGCAAACTTATCCGCCAGATAGGCACAAATCGCAGCTGTTTCTGTAATAACAACATCACCATCGACCAACGCAGGAATCTTGCCCATAGGGTTGATGGCTCGATATTCAGCTGTGTTGCCCTCGCCCTGTGTAAAATCGACAACAATTTGCTCGTATTCGGCCTCGAGCTCAGTGAGCATCCAGTATGTGGTCACTGCCCTACTCATCGGATGATAATAATGCTTCATACTGAACTGCCCTGCGAATGAATGAAGTAGAATTATTGCACACTGCTCCTGACAGCATTCTGTCAGGAGAATTAACCTCCACATTGCGGAATCAATGACTGTTGTTGGGCAAATTTAAGACCTGAGGAAAATCTTAAGCCAATGAGCGTCTGCTTTCCCCCTCTGAAACGGTAAGTTCATCATCACGCGGATTCAAGTCAGAAGGACCAAGGCAGGAGCCGACATCATCTGCTGTAACATGACGTCAGACAAAAAGTTGGAATCCACCACACACTTTTAAAGGCTCACAGGATGAGTCTCACGAGGTTGTAATACACTGAAAGTATGTGGCGAACTCACTCTGCCTGCCTGACAAGCAATTCGAGCTGGCTTTCATACTTCGACAAGTTGGCTTTATCGCCCATCGCCTTGTATAAGCCTATGAGGCTTTCAATTGTTTTCGTTCTCTCCTCTCTCCCCGGTTTAGTAAAGTTCTCGGCAAGCGCTTCGTCACATTCACACAGAATCAGCTGTGCGGATTCAAGATTCCCCGCCAACAATAGCGATTCTCCAAGCGAGTTTTTCACCTTGATGACTACAAGATGATCATCAGGTAACCGTTTCGTGTAGACGCCTATGGATTCTTCGAGAAGCGAGGTTGCCAGGCGATAGTTTTGTTCAAGTTTTGCGATATCGGCGAGCGTAGAGAGGTTCTCGCCAACGTAAGTATGGTTAGGCTCTATCTTCTTATTCGCTGACAACGCACGCTGTGCAAGGTCCCGCGCCTCATCAAGTTCGGCTTGGGACTGCGTAGGTTTTTTCTGCATCCCGCCTACGAGAAAATTAGCGATGTTACCTCTGGTTTGGGCTACTTCCGGGTGAGCGTCTCCAAAAATGCGCTCGAGCATCGAGAGGGCTTCTCGATAGAGTTTCTCAGCACGCTTTGAATCACCCGTCTGCTGGTAAAACATGCCGAGATGTTCCGTTGCGAACGCGACATTTGGATGAAGCACACCATAAACCTCGTGGGAGAGTGCCAGCGATTCTTCGTGAAACGGTCCGGCTTCCACCATACGACCCGACTCATCCAGGCAGATCGCGTATCTTCTTACGTAGCATTCAAGGGATTTCTTCGCAAGGTCAGTATGTCCTCTTGCCGCGTCGAGTACTGACTTACTGTATGACAAAGCCTGCTCAGGATCACCGAGTTCACCTAAAGCGACAGCAAGATCACTGAGCGTTCCGATCGTTCGAACATCATTCTCACCATGCAGCTTCTGATTGAGTCTATAAGCCTGCTCGACGTACCTCTGCATTCCTCTATAGTCAGCGCGGGCATGGGCAAGCCAGCCCAGACTCTCAAGTGATGTCACTGTCTCTTCACTCTCCGCACCGACGTGTTCAACGCGAATTTCGTAGGCTTCCTGTTTGTGGTCTTGCGCGATCTCGTATAACCCAAGACTCTCATACGTCGAACCGATTGCGTCCAACATTCGAGCCTTGGTGACCGGTTGATTGGCCAATTCATTTCGTATGCGTTCACTACCTCGATCCAGAATATCCCGCGCTGTCAAAGTCCCGCCAAGCGTCTCTGTTGGATTTGAAGACTTGAAAAGATCGATCAGAAAATTGACGACTTCCTCCAGATCTTGTCGGGCTTTCTTTTCCTGATCTCGTTCCTTAATTGCTTTGTTCAGCACAAGCGAGTTAACGAGAAAGTTGTGGAGATACTTAATACCTCCCTTCTCATATTCAAATGCTTGGGTCTGCCTTAGTGCACGAGGGAGTCTTGACGGGTCAAATCCAGAGATCAGCGAAAACACTTTACCCTCAGGTTTGATTCCGCTGATGATATCGTTGAAATAACTGTCCCACTCATATCTAACCCACCGCGAAGCGAGATTTTCTGGCGACGTACCCACAGCAATTAGAACTGCTGCACTGTCCAGCGCATCATCGATTATTCCTTTGTATTCGGCTGCGCCCATCGCCTCAAGTGTCACAAGACTCAGAAACGAACTGATACCCTTCGATTCCAGATAGGTATGAAGCTCACGAGCAATGTATGCATCCCGGGTCTCGTTGCCATCCTCGTCAAGGTTCTTGACAGAAATAAATACTTGTGCAGATTCGCCAGAAAACATAGTGGTGCGAAGGAATTGATAATCAGTCTTGTATAGCTGAGTGGGGAGAATTTAGCAAGCTGGCGATTTCAGCTCGAAACAAATTGAGAAAGCACCGGCAAGTATGATCGCCAAAGGACCCAGGGATGTCGGTCAGGACGCGATTCAAAATCCCGCTGCTTGACTCGGTATAGTTCAAGGGGCGCGATCATAGTGATATTAGGCTTGCCCAGGCTGCAACGATGCCAGAGCGATTTTCCCGCCTGGGCATCATGAACACGTGGTTACACCATCCCGGCTATGAGTATTCAGATGCCATCCGGAACTGGAACCAGAACCGGCAAAAAAGATTCTCAATTGTCACTCCGCTACCGAGCGACTAGGTGAATCGGATGAAGCAGCGGACTTCAAAGAAATGAGGTAAGGTGAATCTGAATTTCGGTACCAAGCCAAAGGAGCATCATTTGTCGATCATCCCCAGCCACTGGCCGCGACGTTATGTCCTGATTGGCCTAAGCTTTCTATCTGTCTTTGTCTGCTATATCGATCGAGTCAATATTTCTATCGCCATCATTCCCATGGCAGAGGACCTTGGTTGGGGCATGCAGACCCAGGGTTTGGTTTTTTCTTCATTTTTCGTCGGCTACCTGTTGTTGCAAATTGTCGGCGGAAGACTGGCTGATCGTTATGGTGGCAAGGCGATCCTTGGCATGGGTGTATTGCTGTGGTCTTTCTTTACGATTCTTACACCGCCTGCCGCTGCTCTGGGGTTCACCGTACTGATATTAACTCGCGTTGCTATGGGCATGAGCGAGGCAGTGACCTTTCCGTCAATCTATTCTATCTTTGGGCGCTGGGTACCACTTCAGGAACGCTCCCGGGCAATTGGATTCATCAATAGTGGCATCCCGATGGGAACTGTTTTTGCACTCGTCGTCACGCCTATCATCGTGCAAAGCCTGGGTTGGGAGTGGGCCTTCTATTTATTCGGCATGGTTGGTCTGCTCTGGTTTATATTCTGGCAACAGATGGTGACTTCTCGACCAGAATCACACCCGGACATATCAGCGACTGAGCTTAATTTTATCCAGACTGGCGCGACCACAGCGGAAACAGTTAAAGCACCACCATTGCGAGAGTTTCTGAAGTGCGGTGCCGTATGGGGCATTATTATTCCTCATTTCTGTAATAACTGGTCTCTCTATGTGTTGCTATCCTGGTTACCGACATTCGTCAATAAGGGTCTTGGAGTCGATTATGCATCCGTTGGCTGGATCACCATGATCCCTCATATTGCCTCATTTATGTTTCTGAATATCGCCGGCAACATCGCCGACCGGTTGATTCGCAATGGCATGCTTGTCGGCAGGGTGCGCAAGCTGATGCAGACCATTGGATGCGGCGGTCTCGCGACCGCGTTATTCTTCGTTGGTGAAGTGGATAGCGTCTGGATGGCGATATCAATCATGGCAGTCGGCAGCGCTCTCGGCGCCTTTGTCACAGGCGGCTTTGCTGTCAATCACATGGACATTGCACCGAAGCATGCCGGGACTCTCATGGGTATCACCAACACGGCTGGCACAATCCCTGGCATCATTGGTGTATTTGTTAGTGGCATGATCCTCGAGATGACAGGATCCTGGGCCCTTGTATTCCAGGTTGCCGGTGGCGTGACCCTGGTCGGGCTCGTCGCCTTCCTGTTGTTATCACGCAGTGAGACGCTATTCGACTGAGGCTATCCTGGTGGGCCTCGGTACTTTCGACCAACAAGAGACATACTCGATTCTGATGTAAGATCATCTTTAAAATTGAGGAGGTAGCGGATGAACTGGGATGCGATTGGGGCTATTGGTGAAATCATCGGCGCGTTCGCCGTCGTTGTTTCACTGCTGTACCTGGCAGTGCAAATTCGTTCGCAGAATTCGCAGGCAAAGCTTTCTGCATTGCATGATATGTCCAGGGAGCTTAGGGAAGCCACTGCAGTGTTCAGCACTGAAAATATAAGCGACATTTTTGTGCGTGCTAACCAGGATTATGGTTCATTAACAGAGGCAGAATCCGTTCAACTTACTGTTACGGTCACCAACATACTACGCGCATGGGAAAATGCATTTTTAGAGAACAGAGATGGATATCTGGATGAGAAAGTTTGGGAAGCATTGTCCAGAGAATATATCCAACCAATGGGCGCCGCTTCATTTAGACATGTCTGGGCAATACGTAAGCAAAACTACGATCCGAGCTTTCAGAAATATGTTGACGGCGTGGAGGCACCTGAATATGAATCCAGGTAACGACGCATGTTAAGACAGATAGAGGGGATCGGGGGACATATATGGACACTC
>CAZAZB010000210.1:0-7283 GCA_964489485.1 uncultured Pseudomonadales bacterium
ATTTGAAGCGAATGGCTGGCGCTTCAAAATAGATAGTGCCGACCTCACCCTGGGGCATTTCATTTCCATCATCATCCAGAATCTTGTTGTTGGCAGCATCCGGCGCCTTACCGACCGTGCCCGGCTTGGACAGCCATTCTTCCGGATTCACGAAGAAACCACCCCCGCCCTCTGTGGCGGCATAGTATTCATAAATAACCGGACCCAGCCACTTGATCATCGCGTGTTTGACATGCACCGGGCAAGGCGCTGCACCGTGCAGGACGTATCGTAATTTGGATGTATCGTATTTCTCCCGCACCTCGTCCGGCAAGGCCAGCAAACGATGAAACATCGTCGCAACCATGTGGGTATGGGTCACGCCGTGTGATTCTATTTTTTGCAGTGTTTCTTCCGGGTCCCACTTGTCCATCAAGACAGTACCGACCCCATTGGCAATGGGCGCAATAATATTGAATGCCAGAGGCGCTGCGTGATAGGCAGGACCTGTACACAGAGCGCGATCAGTCTCTGCATTCCACTCTGCTGCGATACTCGTTCTGTTAACAGTATCCGATGCTGCAGGCGCTGCTCCTGTACCACTGGCGGGGGCGGATGTTGTTGCCGACCCCGGGGGCGCTGACAGGCCCCGCTCGCGGAAAACACCTTTTGGCCGACCGGTTGTGCCCGAGGTATAAAGCATCTGTGTACCGATTTCTGCATTGTCGATATTACTTGAGTCTTCATTGCCTACAACGTCATCGTAACTATCGAATCCCTCTATAGTGCCGCCCGCTGCCAAAATGAGCTTTAGCTGATCACGATTATCTGCCAGCGCATCCATCGCAGATTGCTGACAACGTACATCAGCAATGAACGCTTTCGCCTCCGAGTTGCCAACGACATAGGAAGCATTGTCGCCGGTCAGATGCCAGTTGATGGGGGTAATGCGAAGTCCGGCTCTCATACAGGCATAATAAACTTCGAGAAATTCCGGTCTGTTGACCAGCAACATCGCGACACCGTCATCTGGCTTTAACCCCGATTTTCTGAAGACCCTCGCTAGCTGATTAGCACGAGCATTCAATTCCGCAAAGGTTCTGTCTCCCATATTCGTCATTACCGCCATTCGGTCCGGTGCTTGCTGCGCATGGTAGGCAAGTGTCATGCCTGTCATCATTGCCTGGGGCAGATCGATACGATGCTCGGTCATCTCTATTTCCTCATGGACGCCTGGACTATCAGCAACCATTATTTAACTTGTAGTGTCCGATAAGATTGCATTATCTTCACCCTATGCGCAACAGACGTTAAAAAAAGCCGTCTTCAAAGAAAGAAATTTACCCAGTAGATAGAGACACGGAATAGAAATGGAACTTGGCGTTTCGGAAACGATCAGACCTGTCCTGATGAAGCTCAGAACCTTTATCAACGAGATTGTTATTCCAAATGAAGTCCAATATGCGGAGGAACTGATCGCCAATCGTTGGGAACAACCGCCGATCATGGCTTCGATGATTGAACGGGCGAAAAGCGAAGGTTTATTCAACCTGTTTATCGAATCGGACAAACACCAGTTTACCGAAGTGGAGTATGCCCATTTATCAGAGCTCATGGGGCGAACGGAAATCGCGGCAGAGGTGTTTAACTGCGCTGCCCCAGATACAGGGAATATGGAAGTGCTGGCGAGATTTGGCAGCGATGCACAACGTGTCCGATACCTGCTACCGCTACTACAAGGGGAAATTAAATCAGGTTTTGCCATGACCGAACCTGCTGTTGCATCGTCTGATGCAGGGAACTTCGCCTCTTCGGCCATCAAGAAAGGTGACCAATGGATCCTTAATGGCGAGAAGTCCTGGGTGTCTGGTGCTGGCGACAAAAGGTGCAAGTTTCTGGTGGTGATGTGCATTACCCAACCAGATGCAGATCTTCCAAAAAGACAGTCCATGCTCCTGGTGCCAATGGAGACGGTAGGTGTCGAGATAATCCGCATGATCTCGGTCTTTGGCTATGATGATGCGCCCCAGGGACATGCACAAATCAAGTTCAACAATGTTCAATTACCCCTGGACAGTTTGATTGGCACAGACGGCCAGGGCTTTGAGATTGCACAGGACCGCATGGGATCAGGGCGGATTCATCAGTGCATGCGATCTATTGGTGCGGCAGAAAGAGCACTGGAATTGATGGTAAAACGATCCACCAGCCGTTACGCTTTTGGCAAACCTCTCTCTGAACTTGGCGGCAATGTGGATGTCATCGCCAATTCCAGAATAGAGATCGAAATGAGCAGGCTCATGGCACTAAAGGCAGCATGGGCTCTGGAAAAAGAAGGATTGCTAAAAGCACTCGCTGATATCGCACAGATGAAAGTTGTGGTGCCGAATATGGCACTGAATGTTATTGATCGCGCTATTCAGATGCATGGAGGTACGGGCGTTTCGGAAGACACTCCACTGGCAAAAATGTGGGCAGCACATCGGGCAATGCGGCTCTCTGATGGCCCTGACGAGGTTCATCGTGAAATGATAGCAAGACAGGAAATGGGTAAATTTCCACTGACCTATGTTTGAGTTTTGCAGCCCTGTCGTAGGTTCAATTGACTAAACACAATTTTCCTAACGACTCACATTTAACATTTATTACGAAATAAGGAGAGAACAAATGGCAGATGCCTACTCACTGGCCAAGGCGCACCTGGAAAAAGGCGTTAGCGAGGCGAAAGAAAACAACATTGATGCAAATGCTTATGGCCAGGCACTTATCTGGAAGGTCCTTGAGATGTATCAGGCGAATGGCCGGTCCGGATCTGACATTGTCAGTGAGGTGCAATACACATTGGAAAATCTTGACGACGACGGCACCTTTCATGTTTCTCGAAACTAGGGAACGTCTGATTAAGCCATAATCGATTGGATGCTATCCTGTTACTGGCATCGCTTGTGCTGGCGCAGACCACTTGCGACGTATTGATACTTGCCATCCTGAAGATCGGAGAAAAGAAAGCGCATGCGGTCTAGTTGCTTGTTGCCAGTTCGCATTACTGCAGTTTGCCTATCTACAAAGGCAAGCTTGCTGTTGTCCGGGAAAGCACTGCCACCGCCATTGATTTCTGAAGATATGGTTAAGCCCCCTTTACCGGCTGCAAAACGGAATACACCACTCATGTTACTGAAGCGACCTGTGTAAGCTTCAGGTACTATCTTCAAGCGACCATTTGATTCTGGCTCTGGAAAAGCGGGCTCTGACGTTTTCGCAAGGCTCTGGAAAACCTGGTGATATATTTCATCGGACAAGGCTTTGGCATCACCACCATTTGTCAACAGCACAACCGCCAAATTCTTTTCCGGCAGTATTCTTAAATAGGCAAACTGCCCGATTGTGGCGCCATCATGCCCGTATAGCTTCGTGCCATTCCAGTCCATTAGAAACCAACCGAGCCCCCAACCTTTTACCGAACTCTGTGAGTGTTTTTGTACGCCGATTTGGCGACGTTGCATTGCCTTGACACTCCGAGCAGAAAGCACTTTCTCACCCTTGCGGTTCTTGCCACCATTCATGTGCATTTGCGCAAACTTCAGCAAGTCCGAGGCCGTCATCGCCGGTGTAGAACCCGCTGCCTTCTGCCCGAAGGAGAGATACGGTATTTTTGTGGCATACCAGACATTTTTCTTTCGCGTGCTGGGAACATGCCCAATAGCACAACGAAATCGCAGATTATCTTCAGGAAGGCTAAGTGCGTGCTCCATACCAAGTGGCTTAAACAGCCTAGTCTGGAGCGCCTGATCATAGGTCTGCCGGGTCAACACTTCGATAACCCTACCGAGGACTGCAAAACCCAGGTTGCAATAGGAATGGCGCGCCGCCAATGGGAATAGACTAGGCACCATGGTCGCCATGCTGACAAGTTTTTCGACACTGTCATCACCTCGACCGGAATCAACAAAAAAATCCCCATCAATGCCGCTCTGATGGGACAAGAAATGCCGAACAGTCACCTTTCTGGATACATCCAGATCTGCGACACGAAATTCAGGTAAGTATTCCACTACAGGTGCGTCCAGTTCGATCTTTCCTTCATCAACCAATTGCATGATCAGCGTTGTCGTTAACGGTTTACTGATGGACCCGATCTGAAAAATAGTATCCGTGGTGGTGTGTACGGCCGTTGAATTGTTGATGACACCAGCAGCCGTTTCAACGATGACTCGATTATTTCGCAAAATGGCCAGACTCGCACCAGGTACATGGTGATTCTTGATGGCACGTTTCAACAGTCTAGGCAGATCTTGAATGACACTCATAAAAACTCCGTGAACAATTTGAACGCATCAATAGAATTCCTAGTGTGCCACTAGCTCACTGTCTCCACAATCATCTGAAGGTTTCCTGGATGAATCGGTCCGGTGGTGGTGTTCGGACGCCGCTACTGTTATGTTTTGAAAAATTCAGTTCGTCCTACTTCACAGCCATCGATTGATACATCGAAAAACATTACTTTTAGTAAAAAAAGGAGACAAGATTGCGAATTGCCATTGCCGGGATAGGTCACGAAACCAATACTTATTGCCGTGACCAGACCCAGTTATCAGATTTTCATATTGCACGCGGTGAAAAGATACTCGATAGCCGGGGTACGACCACCAGTATTGGCGGTGCTCTGCGCGCATGTGAAGCGCTCGGCATTGAAGCCGTTCCGATTATGGTGGCTGGAACCCAACCTTCTGGCACAATCGCCAGCGATGCCTATGCCGCGTTGAAACAAGAAATTTTAGACGGCATTGAGAGAGAAGGCCCCGTTGATGGCGTCTATTTGGAAATGCATGGGGCTGGTGTTGTTGATGGCATACCAGACCTTGAAGCCGATCTGTCCATGAACATTCGACGCGCGCTCGGTGAGGCAATTCCGATCACCGCGAGCTTCGATCTACATGGCAATATTAGTCAGGAAATGGCTGATGCACTTGATGGTGTCTTTGCCTGCCACCAGTACCCACATATTGATATGGACATGCGAGCAGTCGAGGCAGTGGAACTGATCGCCGACATGCTCAAGAATAATTTCAGGCCAACATTGCATGTTGAGACAGTGCCCATGTTAATGCCAACCACAACGACCTTCCTCGGTCCTGGCAAGGAAATGCTGGAGCTAATTCTTGCAGAGGAAAAAAATGACGACATAATAGATGTCAGCTGGTTTCACGGATTCCCCTATACCGATGTCCCGCAGGTGGGTACACACATCTGTGTCACCAGCAGAGGCGACCGTGACAAGACGGTTGCGACCGCGAAACGCATTGCGTCGAAACTCTGGGCTTATCGTGACAACTTCCGACCCACCAGCCTTTCAGCAGATGAGGCGGTCAAACAAGCCCTCAGCACCAAAGCCTTACCTGTCGTGATTAACGAGACCTCAGATAATTGCGGCGGCGGCACGCCAGGCGACGGTACGCATCTATTAAGGTCTATGTTAAATGCAAAGGTAGAAAATGCCTGCTTCGGCTTCATTGTCGACCCGGATGTTGTAAAGCAGGCAAACGAAGCCGGTGTTGGCGCAAAGATTAGTATTTCCCTCGGTGGCAAGTATGACGATCTTCACGGCAAGCCCCTGAAACTAATCGTGTATGTAAAGGCGTTACATGATGGCAGGCTGACCATGCAGGCCATGGGTAAAGGTTCACCAATTCACTATGGAAAAATGGCAAGGCTTGTCATTACTCAGGATGACATCAGTATGGATATCATCGTTGCCAGCCATAGGCACCAGACATTCGACACAGAACCCTTTCTAGCGCTCGGGATTGATGTCACGAAGCTGAATATTATTGCCTTGAAATCCAGCAATCACTTCCGCGCTGGCTTTAGCGATCTGGCTGGAACCATCATCACGGCAGACCCACCCGGGCTAACGACACATCATATTGAGATTTTCCCACGGGAAAATGCTGCCCAACCCATGTGGCCAATCGACGAAACAGCAGACTATTCCCCAGACGCATAATCATTATGAGTGACTATTTCTTTATAAAAACACAACGTATGATGAACAGCTCTCGTTTCCGACGGTCGATATTTCACGATTGAGTTTCAATACGACCCAAGCAAGAGAGCAATAGTGTAATAAGAGAGCAATTCTATAATTAAGGAGCAACAAGCTAATGATTGGATATGTAACGATTGGTGTAAGTGATATGGAGAAAGGGAAAGCATTCTGGACAGAGCTGCTGGCCCCGCTCGGTGCGCAAATGTTAATGGACATGGGACGAATAGCATTGATGGGTACTGGTCCTGATCAGCCTATGCTTGCTGTTTGTGTCCCTTACGACGAGTCAGACCCGCAACCCGGCAATGGCAATATGGTTGCATTCCCAGCAGGCTCGCGAGAGAAGGTCGATGAAATGTATGCGAAGGCAATTGAAATGGGCGCGACCGACGAAGGTGAAGCAGGTGAACGCATGCCAACTTTCTACGGCGGATATTTCCGTGACCCGGATGGCAATAAAGCCGTTTTCTATCACATGGGATAATATTGATTGTGTTCTGGTCCGCGGGTAGTTTGGTTGAACCTGCGGCCCATTCATGAGGAATAGTATATGACCGACAATCGTCACCTCGCCTGTTTGAGTTTTGATTTTGATGCTATTTCATTGTGGATGGCGATGGGCCTGAAAAGCCCAACACCTATATCGAGGGGTGAATTTGGCGTGATCGGTGTCGAGCGGATATTGAAATTACTCGACCAGCACAATATTACCGGAACATTCTTTATTCCGGGAGTCACACTTGAAACCTACCCTGATACCTGCAAGGCAATAGTTGACAAAGGTCACGAGATTGGACACCACGGCTTCACTCACGTCTCCCCGGCACAGATGACTCGGGCTGAAGAACTTGAAACCTTACAGAGAGGGAAAGCTGCAATCCGGCAAGTGACAGGAACCACACCTGTTGGCTATCGCTCACCCGCCTGGGATCTTAGCGCACACAGTATCGAACTCCTGATTCAGGAAGATTTCATCTACGACAGCAGTATGATGGCGCATGACTACCTGCCCTACTACGCCCGGTCTGGAGATATCGTGGAGGATGAAAGAATGACATTCGGCAAAGAAAGCAGCCTTCTGGAACTACCCGTCAGCTGGAACCTTGACGATTTTCCACATTTTGAATACTTCCGCGGTGGTGGACTCAGAAACGCAAGTCATGTGATGGAAAACTGGATAGGTGATTTTCAATTCATGACGACAGACACAACATGGGGCGTTCTTGCTTACACTTTTCATCCATTCGTCATCGGTCGA
>CAZAZB010000211.1:0-7282 GCA_964489485.1 uncultured Pseudomonadales bacterium
CATCTCATCCACAACAAAGGACAAGGCAAATGAAGATTACGATTGATGTCGATATCTCACCGGAAGAACTCAGACAGTTTCTGGGTTTGCCCAATGTGGAGAAATTGCAGCAACAAATGTTGAGCAATGCACAGGATTACCTGAAAAATGCCGGCCAGGCCCAATATGCAGATCTTGTCTCTGGCGCGATGCAACCGCTCTTTGCCTACCAGAACTGGGTCCAGAAAATGCTCTCCGGTGTCGATAAGAAAACATCGGATAAGACTGACCCTGAGAGTGATGGCAAATGAGTAGAGGTACTGTTCTTGTCACTGGCGCCTCTTCTGGTATCGGCGCTGCACTCGCCCGCCAGTTTGCCAACAACGATTTCGATCTCATCATCACCGCTCGACGAGAACCCAGTCTTGAGGAATTGAGGGAATCAATCCTTTCAGAAGCAAGTCATCACACAAAGATTGATGTCATCAAATGTGATCTTGCGGCCCGCGATGGTGCAACACAGTTGATGAGCCTCATCGAAGAACGGAAGTTGGACATTGATGTTCTTGTCAACAATGCGGGTATTGCTGTCACCGGTCCTTTCCAGCAGTTGAGCTCTGCAGAAATTGACAATCTCCTGTTGCTTAATATCATGGCACTTACCCAACTGACCCACCTCTGCCTTCCAGGGATGATTGAACGAGGAACAGGACGGATTCTGAATGTCGCATCGGTCGCAGCATTTCAACCCGTCCCCTCAATGAGCGTCTATGCCGCCAGCAAAGCATTCGTTCTGTCTCTGACGGAATCTCTTTCAGAAGAGCTCAAGGGGACCGGCGTTTCCGCTACGGCGCTGTGCCCCGGGTTAACAGAGACAGAAATGGTAGAAGACCTTAAGGCAACAGGCATCCCACCCTTCTTGATGTCTTCGAGCGAAGACGTGGCGAAGGAAGGCTTCGATGCACTAATGGCCCGAGAGGCTATCCGAATCCCGGGCATCGCCAATCAGGCAGCGGTCACCTGGGCACAGCATCAACCGCGCTGGCTTGTTCGCGGCCTCGGCGGTCTCATGTCAAAGTTTAATCCGATGGGACACTGATACTCGATACATCCCCTGGTTCCATCTTCATCACCCGCACAATCTAACCGATCAACGACACCACCACTCATCTCCATGAGTGACCATCTGTCAGAAAATCCAGACGGATGGCATCTTGCCATCACTTTTTTGTGACGGGTTTCAATTTGTTCACTGGCAGTTTCGATTAACTTACGTTCTGTCTGGTTAGCAGACACGAATCGAAAAGCTGTTGCCAAAGGAGATGGTTGTGTACTTTCAAAAATTTTTTAAATGGGGATTCTTGTTGGCTGCATTTGTTGCCTATAAAAATGCAGACGCAATGGAAACACCACAATATGTACTTGATGGAAATCGCATAGTCGAGCAGCCCTATCAGACTAATTCAGATCATCACAGTTTTCTGAAACTGATCGACGAGCTGAGGGACTCTGGCAGTGGTGAACAAATGGCTGTCACTATTGAGCGTATTAAGAACAAAATGGCCTATACCGACAAGGAGGCTGAAGCTTTTCTTTTCTTCACAGTCGACACCTACAACGAAATCATAGAATCGAGAAATTCTTTAACAAACTATCTGATGTGCAGTGACGCAAGCATTGAACTCGCTGCCGGAAAGAAGGCTAACCTTCAAGTTGCTCTGGATGACCTGGTGGACGCTGATCTAAAAAAGCACTTCCAACGGGTGGAAGAGTCGCTGGACAACCAGGCAAAAACGAATCTGCACCTCTGGCTTTCGGGAATTGGCACAGGTGCAGGAGACCTTCAGGTTAAAGGTAACTCCGTCACTCACTACACTTCGGGTTCGTGCAATCAGTTGGCCTTTGCCGAACATTGAAATAGTGTTTTACAAAACAGTATTTTACAAAACAGTGTTCAATGAAATTAAGTGTTGGCCCAGTACGACCTCCCTCTACAGGGACTGTGGGGGTGGTCGTATTCTTCGAGTTGGAATGGCAGGCATTGGAATCCGACGAGACAAAATGATAGTTTGATTGGTCTCACCCTGGGGTACACGCGTCGATAAAAAAAGACCATGGAACACACCAAACAAACACGACACCCCATCAACTATACATCCGCAGATGAACTGATTCTGTCCAGGCAGGCTGATTTGCTTGGAAGTGTGCTTAAGACCATTGGCATAATTACTTTCGTTTCCATCCTGCTGATCTTGTTTCTACCAGGGTTTTCAACCTCAGGTGAGGTCGTTGAACCATTTATTCGAAACCTTGTGGTTATTCTTGTCATCCTGGTGCTCCTCTACATGCTACGGCGCGGCTGGGTGATGTCTACTTTCTTTGGCGTCATTACTTTTGTTCTGCTCATCAGCCCCTATACGATCTATATGGAAGCACCAGGAAATATGCAGATGCTAACCATTATGATCTTGCCGATTGCACTCGCAGGATTTCTACCGACCCGCAAGCAGTTCTGGTGGGTTTTTGCAGCATCCGTCGCTATTGCGCTATTGGCATTTTGGTCCATCGTGACATTCAAGCAGGTGGATTTGGAGTACCGCTCGGTTGTAACGCTGGTCCTGATGATGACAATCGTTGCATTAATGACTGACGGGATCAGTAGTTCCTACAGAGAGAGTGTCCGCTTCACCTTCGAACAACTGAGCCAGATTCAGACAACACACAGCCAGTTAAAGACCTTAAACCAGGACCTTGATCAGGCGGTTACCAGGCAAAGAGAGGCAGAAACGGAAAGCAACAGGAGTGCCAGAATTGAACGCCTGGCACTTGACGCATCCAAAGCAGGTGTTTTCAGTATTAACCTACAGAACATGGAAGCAGATTTGCCTTCGGACTTTCTTCGCCGGGCTGGAATTCCAATCAGCCCATCAACCTGGTCTGAGTTTCTCGAATTGTTACACCCGGAAGCACAGAGACAACTCGCCACCGGCATGCAGGATGTCGTCGATGGCAAGACTCACGTACTCACCGGTAATTTTAGCCTTAGAAACAAGCATGATATGACATGGCTTATCGCCGCAGAGACGCTTCGCGATGGTAACGAGATAACTCTTTCCGGCGTTTTGGTAGATGTCTCTGATCGACTCGGCATTGAACGACAACAACAAGAACTCGATGAGAAACTGCGCGAAACACAGAGGCTCGAAAGTCTGGGTGTATTGGCTGGCGGAATTGCTCATGACTTCAATAATTTACTCCATGTGATTGTTCTGAATGCTGATATGGCAAGACGTACACCGGAGATGAATGACAAGGCAACACAAATGCTGGACAACCTCCTTGTGACGGCCGACAGAGCCGCAGACCTCTGTTCGCAACTGCTCGCATACTCTGGTCGAGGCCAGTTCATTATTGAGGCTTTTGATCTCTCGCAGCTTGTTAAAGAAATGAACCAATTGCTTGAAGTCAGCAAACCTGCAAATACCAGCATCCACACCAGCAATGCTGCGTCCCCGATTGTCGTTGAAGGTGACATTACACAAATCCGGCAGATCGTCATGAATCTCATCACCAATGCCGGGGAAGCCATCGGCGATGTCGCAGGCCAAATCACAATTAACATTTCCATTTTGAACCTGGATTCAGCTTCAAGGCAGGCTCTGGATTTATCTGACCACCTGATCGACGACGCCTACGCTTGTATTGAAGTAAAAGATGACGGCTGTGGGATGAGTCAACGAACCAGAACAAAGATTTTTGACCCCTTCTTCACGACAAAATCTTCAGGTCGCGGCCTCGGACTGTCAGCGGTGCTTGGTATTGTCAAAGGCCACTCAGGCTCCATTAGCCTCGATACAGAAACTGATGTAGGGACAACCGTGAAAATTCTGCTCCCGCTATCCCAAAATGCTCCCGCTTCACTCAATTCGGTATCACACCTTGGCGACCTTGTTGGTGAAGGGAAGATTTTGTTTGCAGATGATGAACCAGAAATCAGAAACCTTGCAAGAATTGTGCTCTCTCAATCAGGATTCGATGTCATCGAAGCCAGCGACGGTATCGAGGCAGTAGAGCTATTTAATCTCCATAAGGATGAACTTCGGCTCGCCATTCTCGATGTTATGATGCCAGGCAAGACAGGTCTTGAAGTCTACGATGAGATATCTGCAAGCTGCCCGACAATGCCGGTTATTCTCTCCAGCGGATACAATGAAAACGACGCGACCTTGCGTGTCACTGATCAGGCACAATCCGCTTTTCTAAAAAAACCTTACACCACGAAAAAGCTACACGACATGGTCAATAGCATCTTGAACCGCGTCCTGGTTTAGATACCAACGTTCGATGTGTGCAGAAAATGGATAGGTGCAATGAAAAAGATTGTCTATCTCACTATTTATTTTCTTTTCGATCTCAACCTGCAAGAATGGCGCTTTCAATTTTTTGGTTCCAATGTATGTGGCAAAACTATCAAAGATTAGTCCTTCCCTTTTTGTGTATGGCAATAGCCAGCACAACCATAGTCAGCACGAGCAATGCAGCCGCGCTTGAATCCAGCGAACTGGCAAAACAGGCGATTATTATCGATACACATATTGATGTGCCAAACAGGGTATACCGCAACCCGGAGACAGATGTCACACAACCTACCATTGAGGGAAATTTCGACCTGCCGCGAGCCATCGCTGGGGGCCTGAATGTCGCTTTTATGTCTATCTATATCCCGGCATCCGTTGAAGAAGAAGGTAAGGCTAAAATTCGGGCCAATGAACTCATCGACATCGTCCACAGGATCATCAACAAGGTGCCTGAACGGCTTGCGCTGGCCACCTGCGTCTCCGATATTTATGTCCAGAAAAAAGCCGGGATGGTGTCGTTACCGATGGGAATGGAAAATGGTGGTCCCATTGAAGGGGATCTTGACAACGTCAGGTACTTTAGAGAGAAAGGTATCCGCTACATAACCCTCACGCATTCAAAATCCAATCACATATCTGATTCCTCCTATGATTCAAATGAGCGATGGGGAGGACTGTCTGACTTCGGCAAGAAACTCATCCCTGTCATGAACGATCAGGGCATCATGGTCGATATCTCGCATGTCTCAGACGCAGCGGCTTGGCAGGTACTGGCACTATCCAAAGTCCCGGTCATCGCATCTCATTCCTCCCTCAGGTACTTTGTACCCGGATTCGAGCGGAATATGACAGATGAGATGGTCATCGCGCTGGGCAAAAATGGCGGGGTTATCCAGATCAATTATGGCAGCGGGTTTGTCACCTCGGACGCTCAGCAATGGTCTATCAACCGTCGTCAGGCTTCCGAGTCCTTTAGGACAGAGAATAACCTTGATAAGGAAGATCCGGTTCTTAAGGAATATCAGGAAAAATGGAAGAGCGATCATCCCTACCCGTTCGCCCGGCTTGCAGACGTGCTAGACCACATTGACCGCGTTGTTGAACTTGCGGGCATCGAACATGTTGGTATCGGTTCCGACTACGATGGTGTTGGCAATACATTACCCACAGACCTGAAGGATGTAGCCAGCTATCCAAACCTCGTGATTGGCCTTCGTGCTCGGGGTTATTCCGATGATGACATTATGAAGGTTCTGGGCGGAAATCTCGTCCGCGTTTGGAAACAAGTCGAGGCCTACGCGACGGCCAAAGGCAATGCACCTTCCTGCCGTCAGAAAGCCGGCCTGTAAAATATTAAGACTGGTTGTTCCCAGCCGTTTTCTGAAGAAGATTCAAAATCTCTTTTTCAATCAACTCTGGTTCTTCCCATAGAATAAAATGCCCCATCTTCTCCATCGGGATAGATTTGAACCTGGCATTGACGAGGTGCTTTTCTGCATATGCCAGATTGCCAAATTTAACGAGGCTATCCTTTCCTCCTTGAATGACCGTCACTTGAGCATTGATATTTGGCAGAAGAGGTTCCATTGCGAATAACGCCTCTTGCAAGGGCATCATCTCCCGATTCGCCTTGACCAGGCTGTCGGGCAACATCCAGGTAACCACAACCGTTTCGGAAACAAGATTGTACCACCGCCTCTTCGCCAGCACAGGATCGATGGGTGAAGAAATAATCACGAGACCAGCTATTTCATCCGCGTAATCAACAGCCATTCTGTAGGCGATACTGCCACCCAGGGAGTGTCCTACCAGAACAATCGGCAGTGACGAATGATTGCGGGCTTTGATTTTCATCAACATGGATGCCTGCGCCTCGAAGGGAGGAAGCCAGTCCTGATCCAGCATGTCGCCGAATCCCGGCCTATCCATGGCAATAAGATGGGCCCTGGATGTCAGCGAGGCCATTTGAAGGTATTTTCTGTAACCATCCCAGGAACCCGGCGTTCCGTGAATAAACAACACAAGCTGTTTTTGCGGATCACCGCTCTCGACAATCCGAATGGTGTGATCATCTACCTCAATCATCGAGGTTATTAGCTGAGAGTCACTGAATTCGTTCTCCTGCATTCTGTCGTAGGGCGCAGAACAGGCGTAGAGCACCGATAAGGTGAGGACGATGATAGCCAAATGCTGGTTTCTGATGATGCCGCCCCATGTAACAATTCTACGTTTCGATCGTCAGATTAAAGTATTAAATTGTCACCAACAACCAGTAGACTCTTATCGGCTCATCGCAGTCCAGCGGGACAATTGAGTAGACCAGGTCCAATGAGCGCCTCTATCCTTTTTGTTGCGGTGGCGAACTGATGCAAAATAGCGCTTCTTTACTGATGAAATTAGTCACTCTTGAGCACCAAATGCCTGATCAACGGGAAAATTTTCCGACATCGAACGGTCACATAAGATGAGACCTGACTTGTCCTCTGCCTATTTTCGCAGTGTGATGGCTGGACTCGCTGGTTTCATTGTTTATGGTGGCTGGGCATTTTATGTGAATTCGGATTACGGTAATGCGAGTGGGATCAAAGCGGGAGTCGTTCAGGGCAGTTATAGCTTCTCTCTGACACTGGGCGCAACGATGTTGATGGAGTATTTGTGGGCAAAACTCCAAAAGACTCGATCGCCTGTCATTCTGACACTTCTGGCGGCTAATACATTGACGTTAACCGTGGCCTATACGATCAACTGGATATTCGCCACGCCAGAAATATTAACCACCATTGCTCCTGGTTTCTTTATCGGCATTCTATTTACATCATCTTATGTGATGGCATTGAGTAAACTAAACGCTGTTATTAGGTAGCAAGTACCAGGTAACAAGTACCAAGTAGCAAGTAGCAAGTAGCAATATGGAAAGAATACTGACTAACAAGCGGCACTAGGAA
>CAZAZB010000212.1:0-7205 GCA_964489485.1 uncultured Pseudomonadales bacterium
CAACCATTGTCATGGTCACGCACAGCCCGGCACATTCGGATTATGCGCGAAGAACTATCAATCTATTCGATGGGCATGTGGTCACAGAAAATATACGCGCGGCCGTGTAACTGGTTTCGTTGATGACGCAGGTGCGGACAAGTTTCGCGATGCAGTCGCGTAAGCCCTAACTGGACTAAGAAATGTTTAGAAACTATCTCACAATCGCCTGGCGACAAATACTGAAGAATAAACTCTATTCAGCCATTAACATTCTGGGGCTGGTTGTTGGTTTAGGTGTCTATATTTTTGGTTCGCTGCTGGTGGACTATGAACGGCATCACGACACCTTTTTCAAGAACTATGATCGTATATTCACTGCCGGTTCACTGTTTTCAGCCACGGCTAATATCGGTGTTTCGGAAACTAATGGGATCTACACTGCGCTACAGCCATTTATAATTTCCGATATCGACGAAATGGAAGAGGTCGCGCGCACTGTTAAATCTGAGTTTCTGATGTCTATAGAAGACGACCACTATTACCAGGTTATCCGCTTTGCCGACCCGGCATTACTAAAAATATTTGATTTTGACTATATCGAAGGAGATGCGCGCGCCCTTGATGATCCGTCTGGGATGATATTAACGAGGAGCGCTGCAACAAAGTTCTTTGGTGAGGGGTCTGCGCTTGGAAAAGTCGTGACGCTTGACCATGGTGTGAGCCTGAGTGTTACGGCGGTGATTGCCGACTTGCCTGCCAATAGTCATTTCGGTTCTTCACTCGTCGGTAGTGTGGAGTTTAAAGTCATTGCACCACTTGCCGCATTGAATCGCATCAACGGCTATGACCTGGCGGGGAACTTTAATAACTTATCAAGCGATGATAACACCTACATGCTTTTACCTGCGGATAAGTCTCTTGGGTGGCTGCAAGCGAAATTGGATGGTGTTTACGAGAGTCACTTTCCAGAGAATGAGCGAGATTTTGTTACCGGTATTAGGGTGCGCCCACTGATCGAGGCGAATACGGCGATATGGGATGCGATTGGTATGCCGATACTTGAATCTGTTCGTTTGTTGGCGCTGCTGGTCCTTGTGGTTGCCATCGTAAACTACACAAATCTTGCCACTGCCCAATCTCTTGGCCGCGCCAAAGAAGTGGGATTGCGTAAAACGATGGGCGCTGACAGGCGCCAACTCCTCACACAATTCCTGGTGGAAAGTTTATGTATTGCTGTTGTCTCCATGCTGATCGCCCTGGCGGCGCTGGAGATCCTTATACCCATGTTTAATGCCGCGACAAACAAGAATTTGATATTTGACTATGCTAACACCTTACCCTGGTTGTTGGTCACGACAGCTGCGGTTGGACTGATATCAGGAGCCTACCCTGCATATTTAATAACACATGCATCGCCTCTCGATGCCCTCAGAGATGGTTCACCTGGCAGTGCTGGCGGAAGCCTTTTTCGGAGCATGATGTTGGGCCTGCAGTTTTCAATCTCTATCTTCATGATGGCGATGGTGTTGATCATGTATTTCCAGAACGACAAGATTGAAAAGGCCAGCAATATTTATCCCAAGTCTGCGATTTTGACATTGCATCGGCTGGATGTAGAGAGTATTCAGGCGCGTCTGGAAACCCTGCGCAACGAACTGATCAATATTCCCGGGGTTACAAATGTGAGTTATTCTAGCGATCTTCCATACCTGCAAAATAATTCTTCCACGACGGCTGGGACAATACAGGGCGACGAAAGCAGTTCATTCATGTTGAAGCAGATCAGGGTGGATGAGAACTTTCTGCAGACCTACGATATTCTGCTGCTCGCTGGAAGAAACCTGTTTTCGGGTATTGCCGCTGATAATGTCGTATCAGGCGTTCTCGCTGCGAATGTTGTTGTCAATGAACTGGCGCTCCACAAGTTTGGTTTTTCGTCGCCCACAGCTGCGCTCAACCAGGTCTATTACGATTTTCCCGAAGAACGTGAACCACGGGTATACACCATTGTCGGTGTCGTCCCGGATCAGAACTTTATGGGTTTCCATAACAAAATCAAACCGACGGTATTTTTTATGGACCCTCCCAGCATAACCTATGCATCGGTGCGGGTAACGGGTAAGGAAATGGCCAAAGTCCGGACGGCAGTTGAAAAAGTCTGGCTGGATGTCATCCCCGACTACCCGATACAGAGCGAGTTTTTGAATGATACGTTCAATAATTTTTTTGTCGTCTATAGTGGTTTGACCAGAGCCTTCGCAGGATTCGCCGTTGTCGCCTTATCCCTGAGCCTGATTGGACTTTTTGGACTGGCAGCCTTTATGGCAGAGAGTAAGACCAAGGAGATTGGTATTCGCAAGGTCATGGGTGCTAGCCTGGGACAGATCGTTAGGCTACTGATCTGGCAGTTTTCAAGACCTGTGATGTGGGCGTTGTTCATTTCGTTGCCACTGGCCTACTTTGTGTCGGATATCTACCTGAACTTCTTTGCTGACAGGGTTTCGATGCCAGCAGGTATTATCGCTATCGCTGGTGCATTGTCAGTTGTATTTGCCTGGGCAATTGTTGCGATTCACGCCTTCAAGATAGCCCGCGCTAATCCTATTCGCGCTTTACGATATGAATAATACGACCCCCCGGAATATCCCTTCATAATAGAAGGATATAAAAGAGCGGGGATTCATTGATCGTTGGGGTAAAATGTGGTTAATTCCTCCACGTCCTGAAGAATTGTCCTGACCCCGGTTTCTTGACATAAAAGGATTGTCGAATGGCCTGGTTCGAAAGTCAGTTTGAAGGTCGGTTTGAAGGTTCCCTAGAAGGTCAATGAGAAGTTCGGTTTAGCGCCTGGATTAAAGATCATAGTCAGAGAAGTATTGTGGAAGAACGAGCAATTGAGTGAGTTGAACTAGCCTAAAGAAGTAAAGATGAAACCAACCAATATACAGAATCCCGAATATTTCCATAAAGTCGTTGATTGCCAGTGGGCTTGTCCAGCCCACACGCCGGTCCCTGAGTATATCCGGCAAATTGCGGCAGGCAACTACACCAAAGCTTTTATGATCAACTGGGAGAGTAATGTATTCCCGGGCATATTGGGCCGTACCTGTGATCGACCCTGCGAACCAGCATGTCGTCGAGGTCGAGTCGAAGAAGAGCCCGTTGCCATCTGCCGGTTGAAGCGAGTTGCAGCTGACAATAAGGGCGAAGTGAAACATCTCATGCCATCGGCGCCAGAGACGTTGAATGGTAAACGCGTGGCGTTAATTGGCGGTGGTCCGGCATCCCTTGCTGTTGCTCGTGGTCTCATTCCGCTTGGCTACACCATTGATCTTTACGACGACCAGGTGAAAGCAGGCGGCATGATGCGCAGCCAGATCCCATCATTTAGATTGCCTATTGAAGTATTAGACGAGGAAGTCAATTACGTACTGGATATGGGTCTTAATCAGATACTCGATACCCGCGTCGATAGCATGAAGGAAGTGCTGGATAAAAAATACGATGCAGTTTTTGTCGGTACCGGTGCGCCCCAGGGTACTGATCTGGATTTACCGGGTAGAGCAGAAACGGCAGCTCACATTCATATCGGCATTGATTGGTTGTCCAGTGTCGCGTTCGGACATATTGAATCCATTGGTAAGAGAGTTCTGGTGCTGGGTGGCGGCAACACGGCAATGGATTGTTGTCGAACATCGAGACGGCTGGGTGGTGAGGACGTCAAGGTTGTTGTTCGAAGTGAATTCCAAAAAATGAAAGCATCACCCTGGGAAATAGAAGATGCCGTGGCAGAAGATATTCCCATACTGAATAACCATGTGCCGCTGGAATTTGTCCATGATGATGGCGATTTGAAAGGTGTCCGGTTTCAACGTGTGGAAGTTAAGTATGATGCAGATGGCAAGCGGAGCCTGATTCCGCTCGACGAAGACCCGATTCTTCTTGAATGTGATCATGTCTTGATTGCCATCGGGCAGGAAAATGCATTCCCCTGGATTGAAAGGGATCTCGGAATCGAATTCGGTAAGTGGGATGTACCGAATATTAATGCCGACAGTTTTCAATCAACCAGGCCTGAAGTCTTCTTCGGCGGCGATGCTGCATTTGGGCCAGAAAATATCATTACCGCTGTCGCCCATGGTCATCAGGCAGCTATCTCAATTGATCTCTTCTGCCAGGGTAAAGACGTCTCGAAGCGCCTTCCTCCAGGTGTTATCACGACGAGCCAGAAAATGGGTATCCATGAGTGGAGTTATGATAACGCTATCGAAGACGATCTCCGGTTTATTGTGCCTCATGTTGAGAAGAGCAAGGCACTGGCAGATCGTACGGTTGAGGTGGAACTTGGTTTTAGTACTGATACAGGTTTTAAGGAGGCAGAGCGTTGCCTGAATTGTGATGTGCAGACTGTCTTTGCGACCAATCTGTGTATTGAGTGTGATGCCTGTATGGATGTTTGCCCAACAGACTGCATCAGCTTTACGTCGAATGGTGAAGAAGAAGATCTTCGTGGCCGGCTAAGAGCCCCCGCCACGGAGTTGGAACAAGATCTTTATATATCGGATGCATTGCCTCAAACCAGCCGCATTCTGGTCAAGGATGAAAATGTATGCCTGCATTGTGGTCTCTGTGTGGAGCGTTGTCCTACCGGTGCATGGGATATGCAGAAATTTCTATATGAGGTCAGCAAGGCCGAAGGGGTGGTATCGTCATGAGTTCTTCAGCCATTGCAAAGATCCAGAGGCTCGAGTCTGTTAACGATTTTGTTATTAAATTTGCCAACGTCAATGGCACAGGCTCCGCCAGCGCAAATCACCTTTTTGCGAAAGCTATTTTCAGAATGGGTCTGCCGGTTGCCCCTCGTAATATATTCCCGTCTAACATCCAGGGTGCACCTACCTGGTATGAAGTCAGGGTTAGTCAAAAGGGTTATCTCGGGCGACGCGGTGGCGTTGACCTTGCTGTCTGCATTAACGCGCAAAGTATGGCGAAGGATATTGCTGACGTTGGTCCCGGTGGCTATATCGTCTATGACTCCACCAAGACCCTGGATCTGCGGCTACAACGTCACGATCTACACTATGTGGGTATCCCATTTACGGAAATCTGTCTTCGCGAATACACCGATCCTCGTCAGCGGTTGCTGTTCAAAAATATTATCTATGTTGGTGCACTTGCCTCATTACTGAATATAGATTTCAGCGTCTTTAAAGACCTGATAGCGGAACAGTTCAAGGGCAAGGAACGATTGATTTCCCCAAATATGCAGGCACTGGAACTAGGCTATCAATATGCAGCCGAGCACTATGAGGATGCCGTCGGTTTGAAGGTTGCCAGTGGTACCGAGATGGCACCTCATATCAAAGAGTTCAAACACATCCTGATGGATGGCAACACGGCCACAGCGCTGGGTGCCATTTATGGCGGCGCGACCTTCGCTGCATGGTATCCCTTAACCCCTTCAACATCAGTGGTCGAGGCGTTTGAAACCTATGCCAAGCGGCTTCGAATAGACCCGGGTACGGGCAAGAATAATTTTGCGATTATTCAGGCGGAAGATGAACTGGCAGCCATTGGTATGGTGATTGGCGCGAGCTGGAATGGTTCGCGAGCTTTTACTGCAACCAGTGGTCCAGGGCTTTCACTGATGTCTGAATTCCTCGGGCTTGCCTACTATGCCGAAGTGCCAGCAGTGTTGGTTGATGTTCAACGCGCGGGACCGTCCACCGGGATGCCGACACGAACGCAGCAGTCGGATATTTTCTCTGCGGCCTATGCCTCTCATGGTGATACCAAACATGTTTTGTTGTTTCCAGCCACAGCCGCTGAGTGTTTCGATATGATGGTAGAGGCATTTGATCTCGCAGAACAACTGCAAACCCCGATCCTGATGATGTCTGATCTGGAATTGGGCATGAACGACACCATGTCGCCGCCACTTCACTGGGATGATAATCGGCGATTGAAACGTGGCAAGGTATTACATGGTGATGATCTTGAAGCCATGAAAGAACGGTTTGGCCGTTACCTCGACGTGGACGGTGATGGGATTACCTACCGTACTTTCCCCGGGTCTCATCCCCACAAGGGTGCAACGGTGACCCGTGGTACGTCCCGTGACGAGTATGCAGTTTACACGGAAGATGGTGATGCCTATGTTCGGAATATGGAGCGTTTGTCGAAAAAATTTGAAACGGCCAAAGGTTATGTTCCGACACCAAAAATTAAACCAGCGGGTAAGCCAACACCCTATGGCATGATCTTTTTTGGTACGACTGCCTCCCCTGGTTATGAAGCAACAGAGATCCTGGAAGAGGAAGGGATTTTGCTGGATACCATGCGAATCAGGGCTTTCCCGTTCAATGAAGAAGTAGATAAATTTGTTGATGATCATGAGCTTGTCTTTGTTGTTGAACAGAACAGGGATGGCCAGATGCGACGCTTGTTGATCAATGAGTGTGAGATGTCACCGAAGAAAATGCTGTCTGTTCTGCATTTTGATGGTCTTCCGATAACAGCGCGGAGCATCGTCAGTGAAATGCGCGAGTCGCTTGGCGGCAGTCGAGTGACACCCATTACAAACAAGAAAAGTAAGAGCACGGAGTCCGACCAATGAGTTATTTAAAACCAGTATTTCGCCATCCCGATGCGGTGGTCAACACGCTAGGGTTGAGCCGAGCGGACTATGAGGGCGGCATGTCCACTCTCTGTGCAGGTTGTGGGCACGATTCTATTACAGCCTCAATTATTGATGCCTGTTTTAGCTTACCTCTTGAGCCTCACAGGATTGCCAAGATCTCCGGCATAGGTTGCTCGTCAAAGACGCCATCTTATTTTCTGTCGCAGAGTCATGGCTTCAATTCAGTGCATGGTCGAATGCCATCGGTGGCAACTGGCGCCAATATCGCTAACCGGGATCTTGTTTATATTGGCGTATCCGGTGACGGCGACACTGCGTCAATAGGGATGGGTCAGTTCGCACACGTTGTGCGTCGTAATGTCAACATGACCTATATTGTCGAAAATAATGGCTGCTATGGGCTCACTAAGGGGCAGGATTCGGCCACCATGAGCCAGGGTTCAAAAAGCAAGAAGGGAGCGGTTAATCCATTCCAGGCAATTGACCTTGCATCATTGGCGCTACAGCTTGGCGCAACATTTGTTGCGACAAGTAAGTGAGATGTTTGTTTTATTTTGTGTGTTCTATCCGCTATTTTCACGAT
>CAZAZB010000213.1:0-4640 GCA_964489485.1 uncultured Pseudomonadales bacterium
CTTGACCTGAACCAACGCATAGACCTGATCTTTATGTTCACCCAACACTAAATAAAATTGGCTGATGCCTTTCACATCACTCTCAGGTAAACCCTGATTGCCGAAGCCTACATTATAATCGAGCACCTCTTCCCAGTCGTTACTCTTGCCATCAATGCGAATAGGTGTGGTAAGGGGGTGGGCGTATAGTTGTTCATAACCTTCTGGTGACAAGGGGAGTTCATTGAAAAGATCGGAGCGACCATTCAAGAGGGTCGAGATTCCTTCCGCTGTTAACATTTGAGCATTCGCCTGGCCATCAACCAGGAAATCTTCCATCTCATTGAGGTAGAGATAGCTGAACCAGGGTATTATAACCAGCGCAAAACTCATCAGGATGAGAAGCTTGGTCCCTAGTTTTGGTCCTCTGAAAGATGTTGTCGCCATTGGCTGATCATTCCCGCATCATCATTTGGCAGACCATCGATAGCCGAACCCGTACTCGCTCTTGATGTTGTTAAAGTCAGGATCAATGCTTTCGAATTTTTTTCGAATATTTCGCATGTGAGTGTTGATGGTGTTGTTAGTCACGAGACTTTGCATGGTGGCATTCATCAAGGTGTCGTAGGAAACGGCGTGACCCGGAACCCGCACCAGTTTTGCCAGCATCCGAAATTCAGTACCGGATAGATTGATCGGGCTATCTTTCCAGGAAACAAGCAGAGCCTCCTGGTCGATAGACATATCGCCAACAATTTTGGCTGTGTTCGATGTGCCAGACTGAATCCTGGCTTCATTAATGCGTAGCAACGAACTTATCTTCTCGGATAAATAATCTAGTGATATTGGCTTTGGCAAATAGTCCCAGGCTCCCAGACGCAATCCGCTGATCTTGTCGATCTCTGCAATGCGTTCAGTTAGAAAAATAACCGGCAAAGTGGGTGACCGTGACAGGAGATCCCGGCAAATCTCAAAACCAGCATCCACCTCATCGCCAAGAATAATGTCAAGAATGGCCAAATCAGGGAGTCCTTGATCAAATCCGCGCAGCGCTTCTTCGCGGTTCTTATATGCGATGACTTCATATCCTTTCCGGGTAATAGCATCAACATAGTTGCTGCGTTGGTCCGGGTCATCTTCGACAATTGCGATTGTTTTTGCCATTGTGGTTCCTGTCTATGGATTTCGTGGGCAGTGGATATTCTGCATTAGCAGGTTCGTCGACTGCCTACTGGTGCCTTCACTCAGGCACCCTGATAAGAGAACACCTATTATCGGGCATAGCGCCGAGAACTCCTAATTACCTGAAAAACCATTCTTAAACCACTGAATTCGTGCCTATTTCGTTCGATCCATCACTTCTCCACGATTGTTCAATGAACTTTCATTTTCTTTCAACAACTGATTGCTCATTTTAGAGTTTACTGATACTCACAAAGTAGCAGTTCAATATTAAAAGACAGATCGTAAAATAGATTGGTAACTCAAGAAGAGAAATTCTGATGAAAATATTTGTTCCCATGCCAGATGAAATCCTGATAGAGCGCGGTGATCTCTCTGGCCGTCTGGTGCCCTTCAGTCCTGATTTTCTGGTACCCAATGAGTGTGCGAATGAGGGTAAAAAACCTCGAAACTGGATATCAGATAATGACTACTCTACGGCTGTGGAACGCCTTCGACTAAACGGTCTGTCTGCTGGCTACGCTACTGCATAGCTTGCGCCTTTAACTTTCTCGATAAAGCTATCTCGATAAAGCTATCTCGAAAAATCTTTCCCGTAATCGCTTTCTACTGTTCTCTTTCAAGTAGTCGCTCTTCCATCCTTCATCTCAGATAAGGCTCAATACAAAATAGTGTCTCACCGATCTGTAAAGCGCCATCAAACAGATCCGGGAACCAGTTTGTATTGAACCCGCTTCAGTGGTTGCTTGACCTCCGTCTGCATCAATTCGTATCCACCTACTGATATCAGCATTTCATCAACCTTCTCCTTTTCCTCACCCTTGAGAGAATGGTAATAGGAGAGTGGGCGTTGAAACATCCATTGATTAAAAGGTCGGATTGCCCGCGTACCAGTACTGTTGCCGATTGTGAATTGGTGCTCGCCGATGGTTCGCGGTAATTCTTCGGCATCAGGGTTTGCATCTAACCATGCACTTGTCGCGGAGATTGTATCTACCATTGCCGGGACACAATCAGTGAAAATATTCTTCAGAATCGGATCAAGGGTTTGTGGCACCTCATCTTCCGGCAGGAATTTTCCGGAATTAGGTGCAGGAGTGTTCATCCAGTCGATCCAACGTACCAGATGAGGTGCGAGACGCTTCATTAACTCGCCGCTGGCTGGATCTCGATAGTTATGAGCATAGAGCGGGCCCATCAATCCGTAGTCACCGATGGAAGGTCGTGATCCAAAAAGATAGTCATGGTTCTTAAAGTGCTGATCCAACTGCCCCATGAGGGTTTCGTAGCTCGCCTCGATTGCGGGAATCGTTTCGTCGCTGATGCCGAGCAAAGGAAGAGAACCACGAAAGGGGGCTGAAATTTTTTCGCCAATTTCTCGCTGCTCTGCGACGTTTGCGTCAGGAATCATCATTTTGCCAAATTGCTCAAGAATAAAATCGAGGTTGTAAGCCCATCTGTAGTGCATGGCTGGCATGACCAACCATTCGTCACCGAACACTTCAAATAGCAGGGCTGCCAATTTCTGTCTGGCCCCACTCGGATAGATGGAGGCGACGGGAAAAGCTTGCTCCAGGGTGTCAATGATGTCCGTTGTATCCTGGATCAACTCATTGTTTGGCGTATGAAGTACGGGGATCATCCTGAAGCCGATCCGCTCAAAAATTTCAGGACTACCGGCCTCTTCAATAAAGGGCACGTTCTTGTAGCGTAAATAGGCTCGGACTTTACCTGTATATAGCGAAATGGCAGCGCCATATAATTTGTAGATATCTGTCATTGTTTTCTATCCTCTGTCAACGCTCTGAAGTGTACCCTGTTTTCTGGAGTACTTTTGTTATCATCCATCTATCACCAAAGCTGGAAATCGTATCGTGACTTATCAAAAATCTAGTGCCCCGGAAGCAAAGAATCCTATTGCCGTATTGCTGCGGGGACTAGGTTGGGTCCTGTTCGGTATTTCTCTCATGCCAATTTCGTTCCTTCAAGCGGACACAGTACCAACCAGACGATCACCGAATGTACTCATCATTTACGTGGATGATCTTGGCTATGGTGATACTGGTGTCTATGGGCATCCGGTTGTAAAGACACCTAATATAGACCGGCTTGCCGCCGAGGGTGTTCGTTTTAGTCAGTTCTATGCACCATCGGCTTTGTGTTCACCATCCAGGGCTGCATTGCTCACCGGCCGGACACCCTACCGCACCGGCGTGAAAAGCTGGATTCCGGATGGTTCGACCGTTTCTCTTGGTCGAAATGAAATCACTATCGCCCAGATGCTGAAGGCCGAGGGGTACCGGACGGCCGTCATCGGCAAGTGGCACCTCAATGGCGGTCTCGACATGCAGGATGCTCCCCAACCAAAGGATTTTGGTTTTGATTATCAATATGGACTTGCCGCCTGGGTCAAGAACGCGGCGGCTGCGGAATCTGGTGAAGGCGAGCTATTCCCGGACAATATGTATCGGAACAATGAGCCGCTCGGTATAACGAAAAAATATAGCGCCGGACTGGTGACAGATGAGGCGCTCGAGTGGCTGGCCCGGGATAAAGAACCATTTTTCTTGTATCTGACCTATAGTGAAGTCCACACGCCCATCGCCAGTCCTCCTGAATATACCAGGATGTATGATGCCTTTCTAACGGATGAGTCGAGGGACTTTCCCTTCCGTTACTATTTCAATTGGGCGGATCGTCCTTACCGCGGCAAAGGTGAGTATTACGCCAACATATCCTATCTGGATTCGCAGGTAGGGCGGGTTGTTCATTGGCTAAGGGAAAACAATAAACTCGACAATACATTGCTAATTTTTAGCAGTGACAATGGCCCTGTGACAGCAGAGGCGAGTGAGCCATGGGAATTGTCCATGGCGGGAGAAACAGGTGGTCTGAGGGGTAAGAAGCGATATCTATATGAGGGAGGCATTCGTGTCCCGGGTATTATCAGGTATCCCGCGTTGGTGAATGCGGGCGCGGAATTGGATGCCCCGGTTACTGCACTGGATCTTATGCCAACCGTTGCCGAGGTAACAGGTTCAACTACGCCAACCGATAGACCTCTTGATGGCCAGTCTTTGGTTGGTCTCTTTATGGGTGAGAGGTTGGTCCGGAACAAGCCGCTATATTGGTCCATTCCAACACCAGATGGGATGGAATTTGCGCTGCGAGACGGTGACTGGAAGATTGTATTGAATACTCTCGGCGAACCCGTTTATCTCTTTAACCTTGCAGAAGATTTTTATGAAGTACATAACCTGCTCAAATCTGATCCGAAGAAGGCGGCTCAAATGAAGCAGAAATTTGAGCGGTACCGGCAAAATGTAGAATCTGACCCGATTCGGCTAGCACGAGAAGAATAGCTGGTCGGGATGAGAGGATTTGAACCTCTGACCCCCGCCTCCCGAAGACGGTGCTCTACCAGGCTGAGCTACACCCCGACAAAATAAATTGTAATTTACCTGACGCTGGAAAGTAAG
>CAZAZB010000213.1:4740-7190 GCA_964489485.1 uncultured Pseudomonadales bacterium
GCTGAGCTACACCCCGACAAAATAAATTGTAATTTACCTGACGCTGGAAAGTAAGCGCTCAAAAACTCCGGTCAACAACGAAATTGATCAAGCTACTCATTGAGGATTTGTAGATCGAGTCATCCAGATTGTCCAGACAACGAAGTGCATTATTCCTCTCGGTATCTGCGTAGTCCGTCGTGTACTTTAATCCACCCGTTGAATGCACAATCTCGATGACAGATTCCAGATTCTCTGTGCCTCCCTTCAAAATAGCATCGCGGATGAACTGGCGTTGCTGCTCGCTACCATTTTTCATTGCTGCGATTAAAGGTAGGGTTACCTTGCCTTCAGCCAGATCATCCCCGACATTTTTGCCAAGGTCTGCGGTTGTGCCTTCATAATCGAGCATATCGTCAATGAGTTGGAAGCAGATTCCCAGATGAAGACCGTAGTCCTTTAATGCTTGTTCAGCCTGTTGATTGCAACCGGCAAGTACAGCGCCTGAATGTGATGCGGCTTCAAAAAGCATGGCTGTCTTTCTCGATATCACTTCAATATAACTATCCTCGGTGAGGTCAGGATTGCGCAAATTGGTTAACTGTAAAACCTCGCCCTCTGCAATGGTATTTGTGGCATGGGAGAGAATCTCCATGACCTTGATATCGCCTATTTCGACCATCATTTCGAATGCCCGGGAATGGAGAAAGTCCCCAACAAGCACGCTTGCTGGATTGCCCCAGGCTGCATTTACCGTTTTTCGGCCTCGACGCAAGTGGGATTCGTCTACAACATCATCGTGTAGCAGCATCGCGGTATGCAGAAACTCAATGATAGCGGCAAGTTTGATATGATCCTGCCCTTCATAACCACAGGCTCTGGCACAGAGAAGCACGAGTAAGGGGCGTAGTCTTTTACCGCCTGCTTCGATCAGATAGCCGGAAATTTCTTCCACCAGTGGTACTCGGGATGAAAGGCTGTTTTTAATTAGTTGGTCCACGGCTGCGAAGTCATCTGCAACTGCGTCATAGAAGGGATACATCATTTTGGCTCGCAACAGGCACCAATTGGTGCAAAGAGAGTTGGAATGCTAGGTGCGAGCCCTTTACCTGTCAAGGCAAAAGTTCGAAATGCTGCTTGATTGGCGGAGGTGCATCGCTTAGAATTGCGCGTCCTGAAAATGGGCTGGCAGGAAGGTACCGCCAGATCCATCATAACACCCGAATTGCGGGCGCTCCGGGCATCTACTGGGCTTATTGATAGTGAGTTTGGTGGGCATCAGGTAGGAATACCTTTTATCGGTCGATGGCGAGAAACCAAAAAGAGAATTGAAATGTACGCTGTAATAGAGAGTGGCGGTAAACAACACCGTGTAGAGCCAGGTGAAGTGTTAAAACTGGAAAAGTTAGGTGCATCTGAAGGCGACACCGTCGACTTCGATAAGGTCATGATGATTGGCGAAGGCAGTGATGTGAAAATTGGCGCACCTTATGTGGAAGGCGGCAAGGTAACAGCAGAAATTGTCAGCCACGGTCGTGGCGACAAGGTCACCATCATCAAGATGAGGCGCCGCAAGCATTACAGAAGACAGGCGGGTCATCGCCAGTCCTATACGGAAGTGAAGATTAAAGAGATTTCTGGAGGTTAACAGATATGGCACATAAGAAAGCAGGTGGTAGCACCAGGAATGGTCGCGATTCAGAATCGAAACGATTGGGCGTCAAAATGTACGGTGGTCAGTCTGTGATCGCCGGGAATATCATTGTTCGCCAGCGTGGTACCAAGTTCCACCCAGGAACTAATGTTGGCTGTGGTAAAGATCATACGTTGTTCGCGACATCTGATGGTGTCATACAGTTCCAGGTCAAGGGACCGAAGCAGCGCAAATACGTCAATGTGGTCGCGCAGGCATAAAATAACGATTGTTTGAAAAGCCCTGTCATTGACAGGGTTTTTTTTTGGAAGTTTTTTTGGAAGTTTTTTGGAAGTAGGATTTGATCACCAGGCAATGGATGCCTATCTCAAAACCAATTGTCTCCAGATCGCTGGAAATTTAGCCTCTGACGATTGGTTTTGAGAAAAGAAGCAGAAACACTCACAATACAGTTCTTATGAAGTTCATTGACGAAGCCAGTATAAAAGTAGAAGCAGGAAAGGGCGGCAATGGTTGTCTGAGTTTCCGCCGCGAGAAATATATCTCCCATGGTGGTCCTGATGGTGGTGATGGCGGTGATGGTGGAAGTGTCTACTTCGTCGGCGATGAGGCTCTCAATACACTGGTCGACTTTCGTTTTCAGCCAAAATATCGCGCCCAGACAGGCGAAGGTGGGCGTGGCAAAGACCAGACTGGAGCCAAGGGTGAAGATATATACGTTCGTATTCCTCTGGGGACCAGTATTTTTGATGATGAAACAGATGAATTTATCGGGGATATTAACGACATAGGTGAGACCCTACTCATTGCTCAAGGC
>CAZAZB010000214.1:0-7184 GCA_964489485.1 uncultured Pseudomonadales bacterium
CCAGGCTACCTGGGTGCTTCTATCGAATGGCAAGGAAGTCTCTGGTGGCAAGCTGAATAAGCTGAAGGTTCAACCCCAGTCTTCTATCGATATGGTGATTCCCTGGGGGAATCGGTCCGCCAGGGCAGGGGAAGAATTGTCTCTGGTCGTCAGCTTCACCCTCGCGAAAGAGCAAATGTGGGCACAGAAAGGTCATCTGGTTGCCTGGTCGCAAATCATGCTGGCGAAACGCCGCAAACCCGCAAGGAAAATTTGCAAGGGAGCCCTTCTCTCTGAAGCACAGGGCAAGCTTAATATTGAAACAGGCCAGGCGTTGTTGATGTTCGACGAAGATGGACTATCCATCATAGATAAGCGGCAAGGGTGGAAAATGGACTGGCAGCCAAGGCTCAACATCTGGCGAGCACCGCTTGACAACGATGGTATTAAAGGCTGGTCTGCGCAGGACGACAAGGCGCTTGGGCGTTGGCGGGCGCTTGGGCTGGATAAACTAGCAGTCAAACAAGGGTTGGCGAAATCAACAATATCAAACAACGGTCTGATTACCGTGACATACCACACAACCGGCAAGTGCCAAGGCGGTACAATCCAGCTAACCACTGAGTATGGAGTCGATAACAGCGGAAAGGTTACGTTATCCCATCGATTCCTGATTCCCACGGACCTCACGGACCTGCCTCGTATTGGCGTGCGACTTAAACTCCAACAGGGTCTTGATTCACTCACCTGGTATGGCCGCGGCCCTCACGAAACATACAACGATAGAAAAGAGTCTGGACACCTGGCAGTTCATGAAAGTGATGTGAATTCGCAATATGTACCCTACATTCTACCCCAGGATCACGGAAACCTAACAGATGTACGATGGTTGTCTTTGAAAAACACAACAGGAAAAGGTGTGATGATCGCTGCTGACAATCCTATCGAAGCGTCCGCCAGTCATTATCCCCACGAGATCCTGACGCCGGCTTTTCATACCTACGAACTCAGCCCTGACCCCTGCACCTGGCTCTGCCTGGATGTCGGGCAACGAGGTGTTGGCGGGGCAAGTTGTGGACCTGATACCCTCGAACAATATCGACTCACATCCGGGAAACATCAACTGAGCTACGAACTGTCTCTGCTGGATAACAACTGACATGAAGCGCATTCGAATCTGGGACATTCCCACCCGCTTATTCCATTGGTTGCTGGTCTGCCTGATCGCCGTCTCATTTTATACAGGTCTCTCCGGAGGATTTGTAGAAATGGACTATCACATGCTGAGTGGCTACGGCATTCTTACGCTCGTTCTATTCAGAATCTTCTGGGGAATATTCGGTTCACACTACTCGAGGTTCCGAACATTCATCAAAGGTCCACGCGGGGTCGTGGAATATTTAAAAACCTTCAAGAAGGAAACTGCACCTTTTCCTGGCCACAACCCCCTCGGCGCCTTGAGCGTTCTCGCCATACTGCTGGTATTAATGATTCAGGCAATCACGGGACTGTTCGCCAACGATGATATTATGCTCGAGGGCCCGCTGACACATCTTGTCTCCTATGATACCAGCCGAAAACTCACCAGCATTCATAAGACCAACATCTGGTTCATAGGCACCCTGATCGGGCTGCACCTTTGCGCTATTGCGTTTTATCAGTTCATCAAGAAAGATCGCCTGCTTGGCGCCATGTTTACGGGCTATAAGCTGCTGCAGCAAGCGCAAACTGATACCCTTTCTCTTGTCCAGGAAGTAGTGCTTGGCATTGTGCTGATAGGGATTTGCTCAGGTGCTATCTACGCTGTTGTCAATTACTTGTAAAACAGAACGGGCGCCACACCAGAAACATCATTTTACACCGACACGTCACCCCGACCCATGTATTCCACCCCGAACATGATTGAATGCACATTCTACTCCGTTCGACTTGGTTCATTTAATACTATAAATTGCCTCAAAACTACGCAAAGAAAAGGTCAAGGACGTGGATCCAGGTAATCAGATTGTTCCCCACCGTGCGCTGCGGGAAAGATGCAATAGTTTGTCAATGCTGTCTTCTTCGCAATGAATAAAGGACCAGGGCCTGGCACACAGACGGCTTCATTTGAATCAGGCGATGAAACGCTAGTCCTTGATGAGCACACACTATTTGATCTTGAAATTTTTGCATCACCAGTCGGCGGGGCCAGCCTTTTTAAGTTTTGCAATCTAACGCAAACAAAAGGCGGCGCAAAGGTCTTGCGAAGGCGGATGGAAGGTCCCTGGGCGAAGGCCGAAAGCATCCACGCCACACAGGAAGCTATCTCGTTTATCCTGAAGCACCGGAAGGTTTTCACCAATCTCCCATCAGCCTATGCGACTAACCGTGCAGATCACTACGCACGTGAAGTTTTACCCATTGTCATCGAGGAGAACACATTAGAATTTACCCTCGGTGCCCTGTCACTCTGGGCGAATCACGACAGCCATTACATCAGCATCATGCATGGTGTTCAATTCACTACAGACCTCATTCATACACTGCGAACGCTGATTGATCGTATTGAACTAAGCTTGCCCCCGGGAGACCTTATGCCGATTTTCCAGGAAATTCGCTCCCTTCTTGCGCGTCCGCGACTATCCGTGGTACCTGACCACGAACCTGGCGGCTGGGTCTGGAATATTCTGCGGCTGGATCAGACTTACCGAATCCACGAAAAAGACTCAATCGCGCGCTTATTACAACTGACCTTTGAGATAGATGCTCTTGTCGCCATGGCAGATGTCACTTCGGCAAACAACTTTACAATGCCGCTCATCGAAGAAGGTTCACCTTGTGCGCATGCAGAGGGTTTGGTACATCCGTTCGTACAGGACGCCATCGCCAACCCGGTCAATCTGGATCAGAATCGTCGAGTGCTTTTTCTGACAGGTCCGAATATGGCAGGCAAAACAACCTATCTTCGCGCCTTCGCAACAGCGCTTTATCTTGCACACCTGGGCATGGGTGTGCCGGCGAGTTGCTTTCGTTTCACCCCGGCGCAACGGCTCTTCAGTTCCATCTCACTCAATGACGATCTCGGCAGTGGTATCAGTTACTTCCGCGCAGAAGCACTGCGGGTCAAGGCAATCGCCCGCGCTATAGCAGAAGGTTACCGTGTCGTTGCGGTGATGGACGAGCCATTCAAGGGGACCAATGTCAAAGATTCCTTCGATGCATCATTGGCCATTCTAGAGCGCTTTTCGGTCAGGGAGGGATGTCTCTTTATGTTCTCTTCACACTTGATCGAGTTGAGTGAACATTTGAATTCGGCGAGCCATGTAGACTGCTGCTACTTCGAGGCAGATGAGACCGGCGGAACACTGCAATTTGATTATCTGCTTCGCGCCGGAATATCCAGCCAACGACTCGGCATGCGCGTGCTGCGTGAGGAAGGTGTATTTGAGTTACTTGATGCCGAAAAATCAATCAGCAAAACTAAATAGTAATTATCGCCAGTTCTTGTTGTCGCTGGCACCCTTGTCGTGGACCAGGGAAGGTCTAGTCTTCCTCTTCACGGAAATTGTCATGGCAACCTTTGCAGCTTTGACCCAGCTCTTTCATTGCCGGTCCTACGGCCCCCATGTCACCCGTTTCCGCTGCAGTGGCCATACCATTTGCCGCCTTAACAAATCGATCCAGTGCCGTTTTGAATTCCGTCGGCTTTTCCCAGATCGCGGGTAGTGCTTCTGACTTGGCGACACCGCTCCCTTCCGGGAATACATGGGGAACAATTGTTGCCATTTCAGCCAGCCCTTTGGCATGAACACTCAATTCGTCAAAATGAACATTGCCACGAAGTATGGCGGCCAGGGAAGACATGTGACCGCCCACAGTTTTCATGACGCCTTCGCGGTACTTATATTCAGCATCTCCATCTGCCAGGGCTAACGGACCTATCATCAGACCAACGACTATCGCTATCACTGATTTCATTTTATCTCCTCGGATTCAATTCACTAGGCTAAATCAAGATCGGGCCAGACCTTGACCGCAATTCAGGGCGGTAACCCGCATTGGTATGGGTTCGAGTATACCCAACGAGTGAAGCAGATAGCCAATCTTCATTGGATGCCTGGTGAATCAGGCATCAATTTAACGCTGCTGTACTCCCGGTTCTCGAAGTCGATTGACCTGCCTGGCATGGAACAGTATGGTTCCCAAATCAGCCTTAACAACCCTAGAAAACCAGATCATGCCAGCCAAAAAAAGTTTCCCTTTCGAGGAGTCACTCAACAAACTCGAATCTCTGGTAGAACAAATGGAAGAGGGCGACCTCTCTCTTGAAGATTCCTTGAAGACTTTCGAGGAAGGAATCAAGCTCACGCGCGAATGCCAGAAAGCCCTGCAGTCTGCCGAACAAAAAGTGAAATTGTTGGTCGAGCAAAATGGGGCACTGGAAGAACAACCGTTCGATACCGATCATGAATGAAAGATCTGCGGCGCTCATTGGACGCAATCAGAAGCAACTCGAAACGATTCTTGACCGTCCGGATGTCCCCGCACCGCTGATTGATGCAATGCATTATGGCGTCTTTAACGGCGGTAAAAGAATCCGCCCACTTCTGGTCTATCTAGGTTGTGAGGTTCTTGGCACAGACCTGGCACTGGCGGATAAACCTGCTGCGGCCATCGAATTGATCCATGCCTATTCACTCATTCATGACGATTTGCCTTCAATGGATGATGACCATCTGCGGCGCGGCAAGCCCACTTGCCACATCAAATTCAATGAGGCAACGGCAATTCTTGCCGGAGATGCACTTCAAACGCTGGCATTTGAAACACTCGGTTCGGACAGACGCCTTCCTGCCCAAACCCGGCTCGACCTTGTTCAGGCACTGGCAACAGCTTCTGGTGCCAGCGGCATGGTTGCCGGGCAGGCCATCGACCTTGAATTCGAACACAAGCAGGCCGATGCAGCTTCGCTGGAAGAGATGCATCGACGAAAAACCGGCGACCTGATCACGACCTGCCTGAAATTTGCAGCGATCATTGCCGATGCAACCCCGGATCACTCGGATGCGCTGGTAAAATATGGCAGCGATCTTGGCCTCGCATTCCAGATTCGGGATGACATTCTGGATATTACGGGCGATGAAGCAGTGATTGGAAAACCGCTGGGTTCTGACCTCAACAACGAAAAATCAACTTTTACATCACTCTATGGACTTGACGAGGCATCCAACAAACTACACCAGACAGTGGAACGGGCAATCGCTGCACTTTCTGGCTTTGGCGAGAAGGGCAAAGCCCTGATAGACATGGCAAAGTTCATCGAGCTGCGTTCTCATTAAGACCTTCTCTGGCGTAGGGTCTACACCATAAGGCCATTTGTCTTTGTATCAGCGCCCCTATTCCCTGGCATAAGCGACCTATAGCGTCAATGAGTAACAAAAATGGTGTAGAATTACGCCCCTTTTATCAGATCGGGATTTACGAGAAGATTCCTTGCCATGTTCCATGAAATACCCACAAAAAGGCCAGAAACACCGCTACTCGATTCGGTTGACCTGCCTGATGCGCTCAAGAAGTTATCTGAAGAAGAGCTGGAGACGCTTGCACGGGAACTCCGACATTTTCTACTCTACACAGTAGGGCAAACAGGCGGACACTTCGGTGCCGGATTGGGTGTGATAGAACTCACCATCGCCCTGCACTATGTGTTCAATACGCCAACAGACAAGCTGGTCTGGGACGTTGGACATCAGTCCTACCCGCATAAGATCCTGACCGGGCGGCGAGAGAAAATGGACACCCTGCGCCAACCTGAGGGCATCGCACCCTTTCCCGTCAGGTCCGAGAGCGAATACGATACCTTCGGCGTAGGGCACTCATCCACCTCAATTAGTGCCGCGCTCGGTATGGCGATCGCCACCCGAATGAACGACGGAACAGGCCGCACTGTAGCGATCATCGGCGATGGCGCCATTACAGCCGGTATGGCGTTTGAGGCACTGAACCATGTTGCAGATACAGATGCCAACTTGCTTGTCATCCTGAATGATAACGCCATGTCGATCTCCCACAATGTCGGTGGTCTATCCAAGTACTTTGCGCGCATACTCAGTAGTCGCCTTTATCTCACCATGCGTGAGGGAAGCAAGAAGCTACTTAGCCGAATCCCCCATGCCTGGGAACTCGCGAAACGGACAGAAGAGCACATGAAGGGCATGGTCGTGCCAGGTACATTGTTCGACGAGTTGGGGCTCAATTACATGGGTCCGATTGATGGTCATGACCTTGACTCCCTGGTCAACACACTAAACAACATTAAGGACCTGAAAGGTCCACAATTTCTGCACGTTGTCACACAGAAAGGAAAAGGCTTTGGACCGGCAGAAGAGTCGCCTGTAGGCACGCATTCTTTATCCAAGATTGAAAAATCACCCAGTCAGCCTTCGCAGAGATTGCCAAGCTATGCCAACATCTTTGGCGACTGGCTTTGTGACATGGCAGAGCTGGACCCAAATCTGGTAGGCATCACGCCCGCTATGCGCGAAGGGTCAGATCTGATCAAGTTTTCGGAACGTTTCCCTGACCGATACTATGATGTCGCCATCGCTGAACAACATGCGGTGACACTTGCAGCAGGCCTTGCTTGTGGCGGTATCAAACCAGTCGTCGCTATCTACTCTACTTTTCTGCAACGTGCCTATGACCAACTGATCCATGATGTTGCGATTCAGAATCTAGATGTTCTATTCGCCATTGATCGTGCCGGGTTGCTTGAAGATGGACCAACCCATTCAGGCATATACGATTTCAGTTTTCTACGCTGCATTCCCAACATGATCGTGATGGCACCATCCAACGAAAGTGAAGCAAGAAGAATGCTCTATACGGGATATCAACATCAGGGTCCTGCAGCGGTTCGATATCCACGTGGATCAGGTATCGGCATCAAAGTAGCCAAGGAGATGAGCTTGCTCAGAATGGGTGAAGCTAATCTGGTAAGAGAAGGACAAACCGTCGCCATTCTATCGTTCGGGTCTATGCTTCAAACGGCACAGAGTGTAGCAGACGAACTTAACGCCACCCTGGTGGATATGCGTTTCATCAAACCACTGGATGAAGCGATCATAGACAGATTGGCATTTGATCATAGCCTCATCGTAACGGTCGAAGAAAATGCTCTACAAGGAGGCGCTGGATCGGCAGTAAACGAGTACCTGGCTTCAACG